>DQTM01000260.1 GCA_015662785.1 Sulfurospirillum arcachonense
ATGGCTTTTACCAGAGTATGAGCTTATGTTTTCTAATATTTCTAAAGTTAATCTATCTTTTTCTATATTATAAAATTTAGCTTTCTTATTTAAAAATTTTAGTAAAAAGTTTTCATCTAAATCTTCTCATTAATACAAATAAAAGAGTCTTCTTGAAATTTATGTAAAAGTTTATAGTCAATTAAATACATGCCCATTGTTATTAATTTACCTTTTCTTCGTCAATAGAACGTAACTTATATAAGCAAATTTTGTTCCTCTTAATAGACTTAAGAATTTAATATTTTCTGCTATGATAACTCCATGAAAACTTTACATATAATACTTACAATATTTATAATTTCCATATTTTATGGTTGTGGTTCAAAAAACCCTGAGTTACTCACTTATGAACAAAATACAACCCTTTATGTAAAGAACATTGAACCTCTACATGTAGAGAGTGAAAACTTCTCATCAAGGTACTTCATGCCTTGGAGTATTGAAAAAGTAAAAATAGAAAAGAGCAGAGCTTCATGGGCAAATTTTGTTTTTAAAAAAAGCAATGTTTACTATGCAGAAAATGCTCAACTATGGAATAAAAATGAAGTAAAAAGCATCATAAAAACTACCAATTTTAAGGCATACAATTCAAAACGTCACTATGGTCTTACTATCAAAAATGCTCAAGTAAGAAACCTTCCCACAAATAAACCATTTTATAAAAATCCAAATTATGCTGGAGAAGGTTTTCCTTTTGATTATTTACAAAACTCTCGCATACATGTAAATACTCCTGTACTTATATCTCACTATAGTAGCGATGGGGCTTGGGCTTTTGTTCAAAATCCCTTTTCTAGTGGCTGGTTATCAACGCAAGACATAGCTATACTAGATGCTAAACAACGTACCTCTTTTAGAAACAGTAAAAAAATCGTAATTACAAAAGACAACCTTCCAATCTACTCAAATGACCAACAATACCTTTTACATGTAAAGCTTGGTTCAATATTTTCCTACGAAAAAGAGGATGATGACTCTTTTTATTCTTACATGTACACTAGATTTGGATACAAAATACAAGTTAGAATTCCCAAACAAACAGCAAGCACTATGCCTTTGCCATACAATAAACAAAATGTCTTACACGTAAGCAGTGAATTACTAGGAGAAAAGTACGGTTGGGGTGGATACTTGGAAAACAGAGACTGTTCTGCTTTTACTAAAGACTTTTTTACCCCTTTTGGAATTTGGCTTCCAAGAAACTCGTTTGGACAAAAAAAGAGTGGAGAGTATGTCTCGTTTGAAGGTTTAAACAATGAGGAGAAAGAAAAAATGATACTTAGCAAAGGTATTGCATTTATGAGTTTAATATACCTGCAAGGTCACATTATGCTTTATGCTGGAGAGTTTGAAGGCAAAGCTATGGTTATGCACAATGTTTGGGGAGTAAAAACCTACCAAGATGGCAAAGATGGCAGAGCAATACTAGGAAAAGCTATCATTTCAGACTTACATCTTGGAGAAAACCAAAACAATGTCAAAAAAGAGGCTCTTCTCATCTCAAAAGCTGAGGGTTTAATCATAAAACCTGATATGCCCACATATGTTTACCACAATCTTACAAAAATGTATCCTGGCATTAAAAAGGTACAAAACAATCTAGTACATTTTGATGATAATAGTACATTAGAATATCATGATTACAAAGACAAAAACTTTCAATCTAAAATAAAAAATCCCAGTATAAAAGATACTCTTTCTTTAAAGTACCCTGCATTTTCAGATATAACAGCTCCAAACATAAACTTTGATCCAGGTAGATTTAGAAACGAAAAGTTACTCAAAAAACTATATGGAAAAAACAAAAATAAGATACAACAAAATCTTGTACATGTAGAGTGGATTGATGGTTCACTTATACCATTTAATAAAAAACAAAATGCAGCTCGTCAACTTCAAAAAGTATCAAATGAGTTAAAACAACTTCCTAAAAAATATTATAAATACCTAACAAATATAGCAGGAACATATAACTATCGTACCATAGCAGGAACAAATAGATTAAGTGCTCACAGCTTTGCAATTGCGATTGATATCAACATCAAAAACACTCACTACTGGAAATGGACTAAAAACCTCACTTATAAAAACAAAATTCCTAAAGAGATAATAGATATATTTGAAAAGTATGGTTTTATCTGGGGTGGACGATGGTACCACTACGATACCATGCATTTTGAGTATAGACCAGAGTTATTTGATAGTATTGACTGATTTAAAATTTATCAGAAAAACTCCTGTAAATATTAATAATGTTCCTAAATAGTCCATGAATTTTATATCTTCTCCTACAATCAAAGAACCTATCAAAAGAGCAACCAATGGAGGTATGTATGTAGCTGAAGATGCTTTTATAGCCCCAAGATTTTCAACTATATAATAGTATATAATATATGCTAAACCAGTCCCCAATAAACCTAATCCAACAACTAAACCAACCGATACATGAGTATTTTGCCAAATATTATTGATATTTGTAAAATCTGTTATAAAAAACATGATTAACAACGCAAATCCTAACTGGTAGGTAGTCAATGTAGCAGCAGAAATATTCAAAGGTGATATATACTTCTTGGCATAAACAAATGATGCTCCAATACTTAATGAACCTAAAAGCATATAAACTAAATAACAGCTGCTAGCAAGGACATTACGAAAAAGTGTTTAAAGTGCTTTAAATCACTTAATTTCAATGTTTTAGTAACATATGCATAGATGAAAACTGGTAAAAATCCAAACAAAATTCTATAAAAAACTACTTGCATAGGTGTAATTAACTCTGTGGAGAGTTTCATATATATAAAGTTACTTCCCCAGATTATTCCCAAAGAACAAAATGCTAAAATCGGAATATATTTCAATCTACCTACTCATTCTTTTCTAAAAAATTCTTGTCATTCTCATCAAACTCAACTCTCTCAATGCGTTCAAATTCACTCGATATTTTATTTGTAGACGTTGTAATCTCTTTTACATCTTTGCTTACTGTATCTATGTGTTTTGAAAGGTTGTCCCATCTTTTTTTATAAAGCTTGAAGTTACTTGAGAGTTTCATAAGCTCTTCTTGAATTTTCTTTGCTTGTTCTTGTGTTTTTATATCTCTTACTATGGCGGTTATAGTCGTCAAAAGTGCCATAATGGTAGTTGGCGATGCTATCCAAACACCTCTTTTTCTAGCATACTCAATCAACTCTTCATGATAAGCATTTATCTCCGCAAATATCGCTTCCGCAGGTAAAAACAGTATAGCCATGTCTGCAGTAGTCCCTTTGATAATGTACTTTGAAGCTATATCATTAACATGTTTTTTAATGTTTTGTCTAAAATCAATAGTAAACTTCTCATCTTCTATCATACGAGTGTAATTCTCCATAGGGAACTTAGAATCAATACATATAATCCCTAAAGGTTCAGGTGCTTTTACAATAGCATCTACTATCACACCACTCTCAAACTTGTATTGTAAATCATACATATCTTTTTTCTCACCAAAGATAGACTTTAGTATAGAGTTCAGCTGAACTTCACCAAAAATACCACGTGATTTTTTATCTGTAAGCACGTTTTGAAGCGAGTTTACATCGCCACTAAGAGTCTCAATCTTCTTTTGAGCCTCTCCAATTCGAGCAATTCCAACGATAATATCTTTGAAAGTCTTATCTATATTTTCAAAACCCTTTTCTAATCTCTTCTCTACTTTTTCATTTATATTTTGTAAGTTTTTTTCTACTTTTTCAGAGAGCTTTTCCATATCCTTACTACTTTGAGCTTTTATCTCTTTGCTCATTTCATATAGGCTTTTTTGTGTCTCATTTCTCATGAATTGTTGAGAGTTTGAAATCTTTATAAAAAGTTCAGCATTTTTCTCAATCTGAGAAGCAGTCTCTTTTGAGTTTTCAAGCACTCGCCTATCTATCTGCTCAATTTTCTCATATAAAAACTCTCTTTGAGTAGAAAAAAGTGACTTTATCTGCCAGATGATTATAAGTGTACATGTAAGGATTATCCCTACTATAATTGCCAATAAAATAACGTTATCCATTTATCACTTTCTTATTAATATACTTTTTTTCTATGAACTATTCTTATCACAGAAATAACCAAAAGATTATCTTCTTTAAGATAAACAATGCGATAATTTCCAGCTCGTTTTCTAAACTTACCTTTGTGTTTACCTTTTAGTAGTTTGTCATTTATAAAGTTTCCATCTCTCAAATCTAAAATTTTTGATGAAACAAGTTTTTGAGCTACACTATCAAGTTTTAAAAACTCTTTTTCGGCATTTTTGTCAAATGCAACCTTATACACTTATACCAGCTTTTTTAAAAACTTCTTCCAATGGAACTAACGTAGTTTTACCACTTTTAAAATTGTCTATTCTTTTATCAGCAACCATTTCATCAAGTTTATCAAAGTACAAGTCTATAGCCTTTTCAACTAAACCAGTTCTTGTTTTATCTAACTCTTGTGCATATTCATCCAAAGTTTTAAGCATGTCTTTTTCAAGTCGTATGTTTATAGCTTGTTTCATGATATTTTCCTTTCTACAATGTAGATACAATTGTAGTGCAAAAGGGTTATTTTGTCAAGAAAATGTATTAGTCCATAACATATGGCACTGAGGATTAGTTTCAATTAGATCAAGCATTATCTTAAAAAATTAGACTCTAACCAAATCATTTTAAATACTCTCTTTCAACTTTCCACCTCTTATAATAGTAAACAACACAGGCAAATAAAACAAGTTTAAAACCGTAGCAAATGCCAATCCAAAACCAAGTGATATAGCCATAGGTTGAAGTATAACTGCTTGTCCTGAAGCGAAGAATATCAGAGTCGAAAGACCAAGAATAGTTGTTATTGAAGTTAAAAGAATTGGTCTTAATCTCATCGTAGCAAACTTAGTTATCTCTTTTATGGATTTTGCTTTTTTTATAAAGTCCATCATGATAATTCCATCGTTTACCACAACTCCACTAAGTCCTACAATGCCAAGAAGTCCTGGCATGGTTAGATTTATATCCATAAACATATGTCCACCTAAAACACCTAGTAAGGATAGCGGTATAGAGGTTAAAAGAGTCACTGATAGCAATACAGAATCAAACATCCATACAAGAGCTATGAAGATAAGGAATATAGCTATGATGGCTGCTTGTCCCATCTCTTTTTGGATTTTTTTGTTCTCTTGTTCTTCACCTTTTACTATAACTGTGATTCCTTGTTTTTCAAACTTTTTGAGCAATGGGTCGAGACTGGAAAGAAGTTCGCTTGAAGTAATCTCTGCTTTTTTCAAAGAAGCAAAAACAGAGCTAACTCTCTCTCCTTCATCTTTATATATATCAGCATATCCATCTTTAAATTCAAAATCTACTACATCACTAAGACGTACTTGTGTTTTTTGACCTGGAACTGTAAGGTAAAACGAAGATATAGCATCATAAGTGTCTTTCATTTTCTCTTGTGAACGTATCTTTATAAGCTCTCCATTGTAAAACATTTTTGCAACTTCTGCCTTGAAAAAATATGGTCGTAGTAGTGACGATATACTCTTTTCTGTAAAGCCTAAGATTTGACCGTAACTATTTACTCTTAGTTTTAACTCTTTTTTTCCTGCTTTGAGGTCATTGTCCACATTGTAAGTACCATCTGCTTTTTTTATCTCTTTTGTAAGTTCACTTATAGCTTTTTTTATCATAGCATCATCACCACTCAAAGCTATCTCTACATCACTAGATACAATGCCAGCTCCCGGAACTATAGCCTTGAACTCTTCAAACTCTCCATTTTGGGAAAGCTCAAGTGTATACTTTTTAATATCTTCCAATATAACACGAGCACCACGCTCTCTTAGCATCCTACTGTCATCATACTCTGGTGAAAGATATGGGTTAATGTACTTGTTAAAAGCATTTTCAGGAACTCTATCATACAAATCTATAAAAATATGAAAGTTATTTTCAGCGTAGTGAGGTTTATACTTAGCATCAAGCATAAAACCTGAAACCGAAGCTATGCTTGCTATCTCATTTTCGTTTATTTTAACTTGAAGTATTTTTTCTATTTTTGTCACAATTTTCTGTGTATCTTCCAAATCATTGTTTATATTTACTTTTCCACTTATATATATTTGCGTTGTATCAAAGTCTGGGAAGAGTTGAAACTTACTATTTTTGCCCAAAAGCACTATCAAAGAGACTACTACAATCAAAAATATAACTAAAGATGTTTTTCTAAACTTCAATAAAACGTCCAATACTTTTGAGTAGATACCATTTAAAAAAGTCCAAAGTGTTTCATTCTTTTTCTTTTTACTTTTAACTTTCAAAAAATCTTTTGCATGAAGTGGCAAAAAATAAAATGCTTCAAACAAAGAGCTAACAAGAAGTATGGAAATCATAATAGGCAATAACCTCATAAAAACTCCCATCTCTCCACTCATAATAAGCAAAGGTAAAAAGGCAAATATAGTAGTTGCAGTTGCAGTTAAAACAGCAGGGAACATCTCAGTTGCCCCATTTATAGCAGCATCTCTAGGGTTATCTCCATTTTCTAAGTGCCTATATATATTTTCAGCCACAACTATGGCTTCATCAACAAGCATACCAAGAGCAATCAAAGCTCCTAAGAGAGAAAGCATATTAAGGCTATATCCCAGCAGTTCAGCAGCAATTAGCCCCATCATAAAACTAACAGGGATACCAACAGAAGCCACAAAAGCAATACGCCCACTAATAAAAATCCAAACCGAAAGTCCAACTAAAATAAGACCAAAAATGATATTTGAAGCTACTGTATTTAGACGGTTTCTAATCCATACAGAAGAATCTGAGTATGTCTCAAAAGTATAACTACTATACTTGGTTTCATATGTTTTAAGTATCTCTCTTATGTCTCGTACAAGAGCGATAGCATTACCTGTTTTTGCTTTGTTTATACTAATAGATATATTTGGTTTACCATTGAAATGAGAAAGTTCTAGCTCATCTGAAAAGGTAAATTCAGCAGTCGCTACATCACCCAGATATACTCTTTTACCACTTACATGTAAGATAGTATTATTAAGCTTTTCTACCTCTTTTTCACCACCATAAGTACTAATGAAAAGGTGCTCTCCTGTCTGTTTTATGACTCCAACAGGAAAAACTTCACTTAAAGAAGATATTGCTCTAGCAAACTCAGCACTGTCTAGTCCATATGCACTGAGTTTTTTCTCATCTATCTTAAAAACCAACTCTCTATCAACATCACCACGTATACTAATATCACTCAAATCCTCTATCTTGGAGAGTTTAGACTTTAAAGCATCAGCAACTTCTAACATATGTGCTTGATCATTCTTTTTACTTGCAATTGCAATCGAGATAAGAGGATAATTTGTTTCCATTATCTTGGCAATTGGTTCATTCATGTCACTTGGAAAATCTTTTTGCTTAGAAGATATAACATCTTTTACATCGTCTAAAAGCTCACCTCTATTTGCTCCACTTTTTAGATAAACAACTATACTAAAAAAACCATTTCTAATCGCACTCTCAATTCTATCTATGTTGTTTAGATTTGCTATATCATCTTCTATCGTTTTTACCGCTATCTTATCAAGTACATCAGGACTTGTTCCACTGTAGCCTCCTGTAATAGATATAGCATCTAAGTTTGATGGCGGAAAAATCTCTTTAGGAATTTTTTGATACGAAAAAACTCCTAAAACTATAAGAAATAGTAAAAATATGTGATTTAAAACACTCTTGTCTACTGCAAATTTTATAAAACTTCTTATCATTACTCTTCCAACTCAATAAAAACAGAATCTAAAACTTGATTTTTAAACCTTATTGATTCTAGTTTCTGTTTTAAATAAGTGTTTTCTTCTTTTAAAATAGAGTTTTCAGAATACAACTTATGAATATCTCTGCTTATGTAGTATATTTGATTTTTTATATATATCTTTGGTAAAATTATAGAAAAGGCAACTGCCAAAGAGAGATAGATAAGCAATAAAAATTTAAAATCTAAATTTTTCTCTTCATCATACTCTTCTAATAATTCTTGCTTGTCATTTTTCATTTTAGTTTAAACACTCTCATTTTTGAACTCCTACTTCTAGGGTTTGTCTTCTCTTCCTCTTTTGTAGGAATAATAGGTTTTTTAGTTATTATTTTGCCAAGCGAGTGGTCATTGCCACACTCACATCTCATGACTCCAGCAGGGCAAATACAACTTTTTGTCCAAAGCTTATATGTCTTTTTCACTATTCTGTCTTCAAGCGAATGAAATGATATTATAGCCACTAAACAGTTTTGTAATTTCGAGTTATATATAGACTCAAAAAGCTCATTAAGTTCACCTAACTCATTGTTAACTTCTATACGTATCGCTTGAAATGGCAAAGTGGCAGGGTGTATTTTTGGTTTTCCACCAAGTTTTTTCAAAACAGCTGCTAAATCACGAGAACTCTCAAAAGGACGATTTTCTATTATGGTTTTTGCTACTCTTTTAAAATCTCTCATCTCTCCATACTCACGCAGTATCTCTTCAAGCTCATTTTGAGAATACTCATTTACTACATGTTGAGCACTTTTTGGATTTTCAGGATTCATACGCATATCTAACGTTTCACTATCAAAACCAAAACCACGACTACTTTTGTCTAGCTGCAAGGAAGAAACACCTATATCTGCCAAAATTCCTCGTATAGGATAGTCTGTATACTTCTCTATGACTGTTGAAAACTTAGCGTGTTCGTAAGTAACTCTTTCCTCAAATCTTTTAAGTCTTTTTTTACTAAATTTAATTGCCTCAGCATCTTGATCACAACAGATAAGCTTTATATTTGGATTTTGTTCTAACAAAGCTTCACTATGTCCACCATAACCAACAGTACAATCAACTATATAGCCATCATTTATATCTAAAAAAGTCTCTTTCACTTCGTTCAATAGTACGGGTATGTGCGGTATGTTCAATTTTGTTCCTAGTTTTTTGATATAATACCAAACTTAGTAATAAAAAAAGGTTAAAACTGTGCAAAAATATCTATTAGAGGACTTAAAACACGTATCTCTCTCTATGTTTAGAAAAGATTTTATAGGTATATTTCATGGTTCACTCTCTGCTAGAATAGAACAAAACAAGTTTTTTATCAACAAAAAAGATACTATTTTTGATGATGTAAAAGATGATGACTTTCTTGAACTCTACTCAAAAAAAGATTACAGATGGAAAGAAGCAAGCCTTGATGCTGATATACACTTGCATATTTACCAAAACATAAACGAAGCAAAATATATCTGTTATGCTATGCCTCCATTTATCACAGCTTACTCTTTAGTTCACGATTCTATTGTGCCTCAAGACTACTTTGGTTCTATGAAATTCGGTTCTATTGAAGTATATGACCCAAAACAGTTTGAAGATTGGTACGAAAGAGCTGATATAGAGATTTATCGTTATATGAAAGAGAAAAAAACCAATATAATGATTATAAAAGGCTACGGTATCTATGTATATGACAGAGACATGCTCCAACTTGCAAAAACTATAGCCCTACTAGAAAACAGTTGTAAACTACTCTACTACTCACACGAGTTCGGTAGAAGCAGAATCTAACTCTTTTTTCTTTAAATGTTTATCTAAAAAGAACATTCCAAAAGGAACTAATGAAGATACAAATGCAAAAAGTGAAAACTTTTTGCTCCACTTATGTTCACTCGCTGCCATATATAAAAAGAAGATAAATAAAAAGAAAAGTAACCCATGAGTCATACCAACAATTTTAACAGGTATTGGGTTGCCTCCAAGGTATTTTATAGGCATAGCAACAAAAAGAAGTATCAAGTAAGACAATCCTTCAACAAAACTAGCAACTCTAAATTTTTTTACAGATGAATTAAACAAATTAAATCTCCAAGTAATTTTATGGTATTATATATATTGTTTATAAACAAAAGAACAACAATTGAAGGAATAGTGATTTTAAAAGTACCTAAAGGCATTGCCAATATAGATATGAGTAACATTGGTGATAACCTGCTCTACTACAAATATAGTATCAAACATCTTATAAAACTTGAAGATCGAGGAGTCGATAAAGAGTCTCCAGAGTTTTTAAGTGCATATCGCTCGTTTGCAGGTGCTGTTTATGAAAACTATCTATACGAAAAACTTCTGATTTATGCAAAACATAATCCTAAAATAGGTAACTTCATACTAAAAGGTCCTCATGCTCCTAGCAGAAGTTCTACCTCAAATGCTTTACATGTAGATAGACATGGACAAATAGTTTACAAAACAAAAGCACTTGAAATAGGCGAATTTGATGCTCTATTTTTTAACGAAAAAGAGATTATATTTGTAGAGATGACTCTCATAAAATCAGTTAGAAACCTAAAACGACGTCTAAGAAAGAAAAAAGCACTACTTGAAACTCTATTTCCAAATCACGATATAAAAGCCTTAATTATACTAAACAAAGGTGTAGTAGGCAGTAAAAAAATGCCCGATTACTGTACCGTATGGTTAACAAAACCTTTTGAAGTAGATGATATATATGAGCACTTGAAAACAAATAACAACTACAAAAGAAAACCATTTATAAATCATACCTCAAAAAGCCTAGTCGCTGATTCTGAACTAAAAGTTTTTCCTTTTAAATACTATAACTCCCTCTCTTGGATGCTTCAAAAACTAAGAGCAAAACCAAATAGTATACTAAATATTGAATTCCTAAAAACTTCTACATGTACACGCTACATGGACCTTTTTACAAAAGTATACCTGGGGTATATGGACAAAAAAGATTTTGAAAGCATGTACCCTGAAGTACCAGACGTAACTGAAAAAGTAGCAGTGTCCATAGAAAAAGATCATAACGATAAGCTAAACATCATGTACTTCATGCAATACAGCAGAAAAAAACTGATAAATGTAGTCATAAAAGATAAAAAAGCAACTCTAGTGAAAAAAGATGCACATGGTATCTCTGTCACGGAAGTTTTTCATATCTTACGTTTAGTTACAAAAGAGCATAAAATTACTCCACAAGAGATACAAATAGCTGAGAAACTATTACGGTCGTTGGATTAGCTACCAATTTCTTATTTCGAAGGTACTCTCCCGATTTTATTTTATCAGAATTATTCCGTTTTAGATGGTATGGCTCTTGGGGAGGCTTACAAAATTATTGAGAGAATGAGACTATATTTTTCACATTCTCTCTATTTTGTTAGATGCTTAGAGTCTAAGTAAAGTGTATCAGGACAAATATCTTGCTCATGAGGCCACGCTACAGTTCCATATGCCACAAAAACTTGTTGCTGAAATTGTATCTGCATTTAATCTTAATCCTTGTTGGTATGTAAGCATATTGGCTACTCTGTTTTGTTATCCTACTTGTCTATCTATAAGTCTTCCTGTAACGAACTTATGAAGTACACTAGACATTAAAGTTTGATAAGGAAGTCCTTCTTCAACTGCATATGTTTTTATTGCTTCAAGGTCTTTAGATGACATTCTAAGGTTTACTCTTTTATCTTTTTTCAGAGTGCTTTTTGCAATATTTTGATGAACTTCTAGTTCATTTTTTAAATTATCTATTGAGTTCCATTCATCAGATTCAAGAGATTCTAAAAGTTCTATCTCTTCGCTGTCTAAATTAAAATTCTTCATTATGAATCCTTTAAATATTTTTCTAGTAAGTTTACGACTTGGAATAATAGTTTTTAAAAACCTTTCATCTCCATTTTCAACAAATGGAACAGAGATAATATAATCTTCTATCTGTATTATCAATATCTTTTGATGTGCAAATTTTTCTTTATTTGGATGTTGCAAAATATCAAGTAAATTTCCACTTTCAATATGCGAAACAATTTGCTCAAAACTAAGGTTTCTTTCTCTTTTTAAAACAAGATTTTTTTCTTTATTCCAATTATATGTAATCATTCTAAAATGATAGCACTTTGTGTGCCTTTTGTCAACTGAATTTCCGAAGGAGGATAACGTCGCCAATAACCGGAATTTTGTGAAGCGCAGCGTAACAAAATGTCCGCGTTAATTGGCCTTGTTAGGCTTTATTTTTCATCTTTAGGTGGATGTGCGGCATGATAAAGTTGGTCTTCACATGATGACAATATACTTGACAACATACTAAATTGAGAGGCTCTGGCAAGTTTGACCTCATCGGGCATCCTTTCCCCTTTATAGATTACTTTATGTTGAATC
>DQTM01000206.1 GCA_015662785.1 Sulfurospirillum arcachonense
CAAATCACAAGTATGATGAGCCTTATATTGGAGCAATGATAGATTATTTCAATCTAAAAATGCCTAATCAAAATATGAGTGACCAAGAAATTCAAGATATCGTAGAGTATCTTAAGTGGATAGATTTAAACGCTAATCTATTCTAAAATAATATAAGAGAGGCAATGTGCCTCTCTTATAGACTTAAATCAATGATTTTAAACGATTGGTTTAGATAGAATTTTAAATAGTTTTATTTATAAGTATATTTTGATGTAGTTATACATAAGATTTAAAATAAGGTAATAATATGCATAAAAGTTTAATAAAGTCAAAAGTTTTTACTCTAATAGCATTAGTTTTGTTAACAGTAGCATTTACTTTTCCTATGGTAGCATATCATGGAACATTAAATAAAATTGATGATGGAAAAAAGAGTGAGATATCAGGGGTCGCTGTAAAGGTTTGGAATTTTTATAATCAAATTATGTACAAGAGTACAACTACTCCTAAAAATGCGCATAATGATTTGAAAAAGATGATAAGTACTTCTTCTGAAATTGGTGTAGCATCTTTTCCTATTTGGGCAGTTTCGCTAGAAGCTCCAAACTATCCTAAAGAGGCATTTCCAGAGGGTATTCCTGTGTATTTTCATTTTGATGGATTTAGTGGGGAAGTACACGAGATGAATACAATCAATCACTATATTGGTATGGATCCAATGTGGAGAGGTGGACAGCTTGAACGTGAGATTGGCATATATGCACTTTTAGCATTGAGTTTGATAATGATATATTTTCTTGCCTTTAATGCAAAGGTACTTTCACTAATGATGTTTATACCAGTATCTTTACCATTACTTTTTATAGCAGATTACTCATATTGGCTTTATTGGTTTGGACATAATTTACATGACTGGGGAGCTTTTAATATAAAACCTTTTATGCCAACAGTTTTTGGAGATGGTAAAGTTGCACAGTTTGTAACTCACTCTTATCCATCAATAGGATTTTATGTAATAGTTGCTATTGCCTTCTTCTCACTTTTAGCGATTTTAGCAAAGAAAAAAGCTTTAAAAGAGATGGGTGAAAGTTAAAAGATGAAAATTATTAAAATTTTTTCTATTTTTATTTTATGTTTAACATTTTTGAATGCAAATGTACTTCAAGAAGCTATTGATAATGCAAAAGTGGGTTCAATTTTAAAACTAAAGGCTGGTGTATATAGAGGAAATATCACTATTGATAAACCAATTACACTATTGGGTGTTGAAGATGGTGTGATTATTGATGGTGGAGGAAAAGGTACAGTTATAAAAATAACAAGCTCTTTTGTCAATATAAAAAATTTAAAAGTTGTAGGAAGTGGAGCACTTCATCATCTATTAGATGCTGGGATTACTATAGAAAATGCTTCACAGTGTGAGATAAGTGATGTTGTTATTGATGATTGTTTGTTTGGTATAGATATGCAAAATGTAAATAATTCAATTATAAAAAACAATACAATCACTTCAAAAGATTTTGATTTAGGACTTCGTGGTGATGGATTAAGATTGTGGTACTCAAATGACAATTTAATTGAGGGAAATTCTCTTATAAAATCCAGAGATATGGTGGTTTGGTACTCTCATGGTAATGTTATAGAAAAAAACTATGGGGAGTATTGTAGATACTCTTTGCACTTTATGTATGCCGGAAAGAATTATGTTCATGATAATGAATATAAGTTTAACTCTGTAGGTATATTTTTTATGTATTCTAAAGACACGGTTGCTACAGGTAATATT
Source organism: Sulfurospirillum arcachonense (assembly GCA_015662785.1). Lineage (GTDB taxonomy): Bacteria > Campylobacterota > Campylobacteria > Campylobacterales > Sulfurospirillaceae > Sulfurospirillum_A > Sulfurospirillum_A arcachonense_A. Next base: position 1,769 of record DQTM01000206.1, read on the forward strand.
ATAAAAAGCTCACTTGGGGCCACTGGTATGGGGATTGGATTGAAAGATGTAAGTAACTTTACACTGAAAAACAATACGGTTATTTATAACGCACAAGGTATATATATAGATAGATCACCATTTGAACCAGATGACCATAACTGGATAGAAGACAATAACATCTTATATAACGCAGAAGCTTTGCACTTTCACTCAATAAGTGAAAACAATATCATACGAGGTAATAACATTCAGGGCAATATTGAAGACATAGTAAATGATTCACGTGGTAGCAAAACTGATGAAAATGATTTTACAGGAAACTATTGGGATAATTATGAAGGATTTGACAAAGATGAAGATGGCATTGGTGATACTCCTCATAGAATCTATCAGTATGCAGATAAACTATGGGTATACAATCCGAATGTTAAATTCTTTTATGGTTCACCAGTGATTTCAATGTTAAATTTTTTAGCAAAATTGGCTCCTTTCTCGGAACCAATTTTTTTACTAGAGGATGCTAAACCGAAAGTTACTCTAAATAAAAGAGGGAATGATGGCTAAAATTAAAAAAGATAGAAGAGAGTTTATACAATACTCTACATTAGGTATTTTAGGTCTAGTACTCGCTGGTGGTGTTGTAGGTGCTCCGTATTTAAAAGCAGATGAAAATAGATTGCGTCCTCCAGGTTCTGTTGAGGAAGATAGATTCTTAGCACTATGCATAAAATGTGGACAGTGTTTACAAGTTTGTCCCTATCATTCAATAAAGTTGTCAGATTTTGCAAAAGGTTATGGTATAGGAACTCCTTACATAGATGCTAGAGAGAGAGGATGCTATCTTTGTTCAGCAGTTCCTTGTGTTTTAGCGTGTCCATCAGGGGCACTAGATCATAGTGTAGAAAAGCCAGAAGATGCACATATGGGAATTGCCGTTTTAATAAACCCTGATACCTGTTTAGGTATTACAAAGCAACCAGTACCAAGAAAGCATATAGATAGAATTTATGGTCATCCTCATACTAGAGAAGTTGAAGAAGAAGTTTTGAGAAAACTTGAAGAGTTTGATGGTAAAGCATGTACCATATGTGCAGACATGTGTCCCTTATCAAATCCTTTGAGTGCCATAGCTATGGTTCCTCATAAAGATGGTGGAAGAAGACCAGAAATATATGATGGTTGTATTGGGTGTGGAGTTTGTGAAGAGTTATGTCCTGTTGATACTCCTGCTATTATAGTCAAATCAAGAGTTACATACGATGAGTATTATAAAAAAGGTAAAAAAGTATGAAAAAAAGTATATTGTTTATAGTAGTTATATTGTTGTTTTTGGGATGTTCTGATAAAGAAGAGTCACAAGAGAATGTAGTAACCAAAGATATAGAAGTAGGGCAGATAGAAGTTGTAGAAAACAAAGATTATGCAAAACGTAAAACAGAAGAGTTAGCGAGTAAAGGCATAGTTACCGGAGCAAAAGGTGATGCTTTTTACTATGATTATGATAAGAAAAATGGTTCAAAAAATAAAGACGTTGAAGAAAAAAAGACTTATACTACACTTGATGCAAATATGAGAGTAAGAACTCCTTATGATGAAGTTAGAATAAGTCTTTTGGTTAAAAAACTAAGTAAAAAGTTCATAGTTAAGTGTTCTGCTTGTCATAGTGATTATGCAAATGGGATTATAGGACCATCACTTATAGGAAAAGATAAAGCTTTTATATATGATTCAATTATGGATTTTAAAACGGGTAAAAAAGAAAATGTTTTAATGGATGATTTGATTCATTTGATGAGTAATGCAGAGATTGAAGAGCTTGCGCAAGAGATTTCAGAATTTAACGAAAAAATAAAAAAATTGAGAGAAAACGGATAATGAAAAATATAATAGTTGGAATTTTAACAGTAGTAGTTTTAGGTTTGATGGTATTTACTTTTCAAAGAGGTTCAGCTTTTCAAGGTGGAGAAGCAGGAAAAATAGTTGAAGATATAGCAGGTCGTACGGCAGATGCAGGAAATACTCAAAAAGTTGATAAGAAAAGTGATAGAGAAAAAGAAGAGGAAAAGTTAAATGCATTAAGAGAAAAAGCTGGAAATATAGCTGCTTTTAAAGTTAGTAAGGCATATAAAAGTAAATGTGCATCTTGTCATGGCGTAAATGGCTCAGGAGAGCAAAATGGTAAAAAGCTAATGGGACCTAGATTAATGGGAAAAAGCCAAAGTGAAATTTATAAAAATTTAGTTGATTTCAAAACTGGAAAAGTAGAAAATTCTGTTATGAGAGGATTGCTTTTAGGCTTAAATGATAATGATTTTAAAAAGTTTTCTAAAGAGATTGGTGAATTTCAAGCAAGAGCTAAGGCACAAAAGTAACGGAGGGTCACTATGGATAAGTATAATCAAAGGGCTACTATTGCTAAAACATCTTTTATGTCTACCTTTTTTGATAGAAACAAAGATGGTAAAAACAGATTAAGTTTTAGAGCAAAAAGATGGTTTGTAATTATTGTAGTTCATCTTATGTTTTTTCTTTCATTTGCGATTGATGTGCAGATGCTTGAAGGAACTTTAAATGGTTCACGGTTTTTAGGTTTTCATATGATTGATGTGTATGCAACTATGCAAGTTTA
>DQTM01000123.1 GCA_015662785.1 Sulfurospirillum arcachonense
AAAACACAGTATGAGTCTATAACAGTGGCATCAAATACTATATACGATATAAATGAGCTTCGAAATGATATAAATGAACTTCTTACATGTAAAGACAAGTTAGCACAACTCAAAAAAATAGTACCTGAGTTTAACCATAATGCAGGCTGAACAAAAACTATACACTAAAATTAATCTTTTTTAGATAAAATGGCGTATATTTAAAAGAGAGGATTTTTAATGGTAGTTCGTGAAATACAGCAATTTTCAGAAGTAAGACAGCGCGCACGTGCCTATTTTTGTTATCTATTTAGTAGAAATATGCCTATTCGTCTTCCCAATCCGGATTTACAAGAGATAGAAAATTCACTTGATAAAATCGTCAATGAAGTAGATAACTTTGAAGCCTTGTATGTGCTTGATGCCAACGGTAAACAAGTGACTGATAACTTAACCAATAAACAAGAGTATAAAGGTGGATTTGATAAAAATAGAAGTAATAAATCTTATTTTTATCGTGCAGTGCGTCAAAGAAGGTGTGTTTTAACTGATCCATATCCTTCTAGTTTAACAAACTCTTTAACTGTAACGGCAGCCTACCCTATATATGATGATAAGTCAGAGTTAAAGTATGTAGCTTGTATGGATATTTCTTTGAAAGACGTCCTTAAAATTGCTCATCCAAGTTCTTTACAGTCTATATTTGGAGATTTTGTAAAAGTTGCTTATAGCATATTTTCACTGGCACTTTTAATGGTTGCTTTTTTACTTTTTTACAATGGTATGGCAAGTCTTATAAGTCATGGTTTTATGAGTGCAACAGAAGATATAGATACGATGTTTAAGGCTACTATACTTTTAACACTCTCCTTGGCAATATTTGACTTGGTAAAAACTATCTTTGAGGAAGAGGTGCTTGGTAGGCATAATAAAGATGAAGCAATTGGCATACATAAAACGATGGTTCGATTTTTAGGTTCTATAGTCATAGCACTTGCTATAGAAGCTCTTATGCTTGTTTTTAAATTTGCTATAACAGACCCAACTCACATACTCTCAGCAGTATACCTCATAGGCGGAGTGGCTGTACTTTTAGTATCTTTAGCATATTATGTAAAATCTGCTGCATCAATAAAGAGAGAAAATGATAGCGTTAATTGATTATAATATGGGAAACCTAAGAAGTGTTTCCAATGCTTTTGAAAAAATAGGTTCAAAAGTAGAAGTAGTAAGTGACCCAGAAAAACTAAAAGAGTTTGATAAGGTTATACTTCCCGGAGTTGGAGCATATAAAGATGCAATGGAGCATTTGCAAGGTGTAGGTATGCAAGAGTCTATTTTAGAGTTTGCGAAGAGTGGAAAACCTCTTCTTGGTATCTGTTTAGGTATGCAACTTTTGTTAGATTCTAGTGAAGAGTTTGGAAAGACAGAAGGTCTTGGTTTGATTGAAGGAAAAGTAGTAGAGTTCGACAAATCTAAGTTTGACCACAAACTAAAAGTTCCACACATGGGTTGGAATGAACTTTTTGTACAACGTGACTCAAAACTTTTTGAAGGCATGAGTAGAGAGATTTATCTCTATTTCGTACATAGTTTTCACGCTACATGTAAAGATGAATTTGCAATTGGGAAAACATTTTACGGATATGATTTTGTGAGTGCAGTTGAGAAAGACAATATATATGGTTTTCAACCTCATCCAGAAAAATCACATGAAAATGGATTAAAAATACTTAAAAATTTTACGGAGTTATAAATGGAAATTTTACCAGCAATAGATTTAAAAGATGGTTTAGCAGTTAGACTTACACATGGACTTATGGATACAGCAAAAGTTTATTCAAACGAACCATTTGAAGTAGCTAAAAAGTTTGAAGAGATGGGGTCAAAATGGCTTCATTTAGTAGACCTAAACGGAGCATTTGCAGGAGAGCCAAAAAACTTAGAGCAGATTGTAAAAATAAGAGAAAATTGTAATCTAAAACTAGAAATAGGTGGTGGTATTCGAGATGTTGATACAATAAGACGTTATTGCGATTTAGGAGTAGACAGAATTATTCTTGGCTCAATTGCTCTTAAAAATCCAGAGTTTGTAAAACAGATGAGTAAAAACTACTCAATTGCAGTTGGTATTGATGCGATTGATGGTTACGTAGCAGTTGAAGGATGGGCTAAAAAATCGACCATGAGAGCAACTGATTTAGCGCAAGAGTTTGCAAATGCTGGCGTTGAAGCTATCATATGTACAGATGTAGGAAGAGATGGAACTTTAAGTGGTGTAAATGTAGATTTTACATTGGAAATTGCAAGAGTTAGTGGTGTTGATACCATAGCAAGTGGCGGAGTAAAAAACATAGAAGATATAAAACTTCTTCTTGAGACAAAAGAGGTTTCAGGTGTTATTGTGGGTAAAGCTTACTACGAAGGAACATTAGATTTAAGAGAAGCTTTTAGGCTAACGAGTGGATTAAAGTAACTTCAAAGAAATTTTTGTTAAAATGTTAATAGAATATTAAAAACTTGTTAATTGAAAAGGAGTGACATTGAGATTGCTAGTAGTGGACGACAGCTCGACAATGCGCCGTATTATAAAAAATACATTAGCAAGATTGGACTATAAAGATGTATTGGAAGCAGAAGATGGTGTGGTTGCTTGGAAAGTTATGGCTGAAAATGAAGATATAGACGTTCTTATTACAGATTGGAATATGCCAGAAATGAATGGTCTAGAATTAGTCAAAAAAGTAAGAGCAGAAGCAAAATACGAAGATATGCCCATAATTATGGTTACAACCGAAGGTGGAAAAGCTGAAGTTATTGTAGCTTTAAAAGCTGGAGTTAATAACTATATAGTAAAACCTTTTACACCCGCAGTACTGAAAGAAAAACTTGAGGATGTTTTAGGCTAATCGTGAAAGAAACCTATAACGAACTACAAGTCACCCCATTCGGAGAATATGATCGTTTCGCCGACTTTATCCTAACCCTTACAAATGAAGCTATAGAAGAGTGCGATGGTGTTATCATTGTGCGCAGTGAAGAAGAACTTGACGCAATTGAATTTGGTGTAAAGGTTTTTGCGCAGAGCCTCGCTGTTACTCTGAACAAAAAGGTAAGTGTTGAAACAAAACTCGAAGTTAAAGAGAATATAGACTGGATAAGCAGTTACCAAAAATCGGTTCAGCCTATAGAGATAGGTGAATTTTATATACATCCTAGTTGGACGACAAAAAAAGAGAATAAGCTAAATATTCTCATAGACCCAGCTCTTGCATTTGGATCTGGTCATCATGAGACAACATACGGATGTTTGCTTATGTTACAAAAGTATTTACAAAAAGATGATAAAGTATTCGACGTTGGTTGTGGAAGTGGAATTCTTTCCATTGCTAGTGCAAAGCTTGGAGCAAATGTTGATTTTTGTGATACAGATGAGCTTGCAGTTCAAAGTGCAAGTGATAACTTTGAATTAAACAGAGAAAAATACAACAACTCTTGGACAGGATCAGTGCAAAAAAGAGAGGGTGTGTATGATGTAGTCATAGCTAATATCATAGCCGATGTTCTTATCATGCTTGCACCTGACTTGATAAGTGCAACAAAAAAGGGTGGTATATTGATACTATCAGGAATACTTGATAAGTATGTACAAAGAGTAGAAACTAGATTTAATTCGATGGAAATTTTAGAAAAATATAAAAAAGATGAGTGGTATACACTCGTACTAAAAAGGTAAAAACTTGAACCAAAATAAAGATAACAAAGACAATAAAAACAGTAATTTTTTTAACCAAAACCCACTTTTAGTATTTGCAATTTTTTCAATTGTAATTATAATGGTGTTTAAAAACTTTTTAGCACCAGATGATGGTATGGGTGGCATGAGCAATTCTCAAGGTGGAAAAGCTATTACAAAAAACATAAACTACTATGATTTTAAAGAGTTAGTTAAGAAAAACCAAGTAACTTATGTTGCTATGGGGCAAACTATACTTAGAGCCGTAGATGAAAAAGGTACGACTAAAACAGTATACATAGTAAAAAAAGTTGGTCAAGATCCAACATTGATTCCTCTGCTTGATGAGAAGAAAATTCCATATGGTGGGTACAATGAAACAAATATACTTACAGAGATTCTTTTTTCTTGGGTAATTCCTATTTTTATATTTTTTGGTATTTGGATGCTACTTGCAAACCGTATGCAAAAAAACATGGGTGGTGGAATTCTTGGAATGGGAAGCAGTAAAAAACTAGTAAATTCAGAGAAACCAGATGTTAAGTTTGACGATGTCGCTGGAGTTGAAGAGTCAAAAGAGGAAGTAAAAGAGATAGTTGATTTTTTAAAAAATCCTGATCGCTATCTAATTCTTGGAGCTAAAATTCCTAAAGGTGTTCTTCTTGTGGGACCTCCTGGTACTGGTAAAACTCTTTTAGCAAAAGCAGTTGCAGGTGAAGCAGGTGTTCCTTTTTTCTCGGTTTCAGGATCAAGTTTTATAGAGATGTTTGTGGGAGTCGGTGCAAGTAGAGTAAGAGATCTTTTTGAGAATGCAAAAAAAGAGTCGCCTTCGATAGTTTTTATTGATGAGATAGATGCTATTGGAAAAAGTCGTGCTGCAAACGGACAGATGGGTGGAAATGATGAGAGAGAGCAGACTCTAAACCAACTACTTGCAGAGATGGATGGATTTAGTTCCGATAAATCTCCAGTTATCGTTCTTGCAGCGACTAATAGACCTGAAGTACTTGACGCCGCACTTTTAAGACCAGGACGTTTTGATAGACAAGTCTTAGTTGATAAGCCAGATTTTAAAGGAAGAGTTGATATCTTGAAAGTTCATGTTGATGGTATAAAGCTTTCTAAAGATGTTGATTTAGAAGATATAGGGCGTTTAACGGCTGGACTTGCGGGCTCTGATTTAGCAAATATAATTAATGAAGCGGCACTTTTAGCAGGACGTGCTAATAAATCTCATGTTCATCATAAAGATATGGTTGAAGCAGTTGAGCGTTCGATTGCAGGTTTAGAGAAAAAAAGTCGTCGTATAAACCCTGAAGAGAAAAGGATAGTATCTTATCATGAGAGTGGACATGCTCTGATTGCAGAGACTACAATCGGTGCAAAGAGCGTATCAAAAGTCTCTATCATACCTCGTGGGCTTGCAGCTCTTGGGTATACATTAAATACTCCAGAAGAGAATAAATTTTTGGCTCAAAAGCATGAATTAATTGCTGAAGTTGATGTACTTTTAGGTGGACGTGCAGCAGAAGAAATTTTTATAGGTGAAATTAGTACAGGCGCTGGTAATGATCTTGAGCGTGCAACTGGTATTATAAAGTCAATGGCAAGTATATATGGTATGAGTGATGTTGCTGGATTGATGGTTATTTCACGTCAACACAATACTTTTTTGGGTAGTAGTTCATCAAATGACTGTAGCGATAAGATGTCTGAAGATCTTGACAGACATATTAAAAGTATGCTTGATGAGAGATACAAAATAGTCCTAGAAAAGCTTGAAAAGTATAAAGAGTGTATAGAGAGTATCGTGCTTTCATTAAAGAAAAATGAGACAATTGATGGTGATCAACTCAGAAAAATAATTCATGCGTATGAAGAAGAGCATGGAATAGAGTCATTAAAAAAGAAAAAAACCAAAGATAGTAAAAAAACAGAAGAAACAGAAGAAATTGAATATGAAAAATAGTACAACAACACAACTAATTGCTAAAGAAGGGTGGAAGTATCTCTTCTTTTCAGCTGTTGTATTTGTACTATCTATATGGTTTGATATATTTCCATGGGTATTTTTTGTTATTTTAATTTTTACAGGATATTTGTTTAGAAATCCTGAGAGGCTTCCTGCTGAAGATGATGATATGGCAGTTCTTAGTCCAAGTGATGGAATAATTTCTTCTATTTGTAAAGCAAAACATAGTGATGGTAAAGAGTATATAAAAGTAGAGATTCAAAAATCTTTATTAGAAGCTTGTATATTAAGAGCACCAACAACTTTGAATATAAAATCAACGCAGAGAAGACATGGGCTTTTTTTACCTAGTAAATTAGAATTAAGTAAAAAACTTGGTGAGAGAGCTATCCTTACATGTAAGAGTAGTTATAGTGAACTTTTTATCAATATAAATGCTGGAGTATTTGCTAGAAAAATAGAACTTTTTAAAACTGTAGGACCACTAAAATCTGCTCAAAGATTTGGGCTTTTAGTTGAGGGTAATGTTGAACTTTATTTACCACTTGATAGTAGAGTAAAAGTCTCTGTTGGAGATGAAGTAAAAGCTGGTGAAAGTGTACTTGGTTACTTTGCACATAAAGGAAAAACAGATGAGAGATAGTAATGGTGAAAAATTGCAATTAATGTACATATTCCCAAATCTTTTTACAGCAGCAAGTGCATTTTTAGGAGTTATAGGCATAATAGCATCTTCAAATGGACAGTTTGAAAAAGCTGCAATCTATATTTTATTATCGCTTGTTTTAGATGGACTTGATGGAAGAGTCGCAAGACTTACTAATACAACAAGTAAATTTGGTGCAGAGTTTGATTCACTTGCCGACGTTATAGCGTTTGGTGCAGCTCCTGCTATGCTCTTTTACTTTAGTGTTGGTTATCAGTTTGGAAAACTTGGAGCACTTTTTAGTGCTTTATACGTTGTTTTTGGGGCAATAAGACTTGCAAGATTTAACGTGATGAGTGGGATGAGTGAACCTTCTGTTTTTATAGGTATTCCAATACCAGGAGCAGCAGTTGTTTTAACTATGTGGGTACTTACTTATCTGAAATATCCTTTTATGCATGGTTTAGAAATAGCAATGCTTTTAGGTCTTGGAGTTTTATCTTTTCTTATGGTAAGCAATATTCGTTATCCGAGTTTTAAAAAAGTAGATATGAAAAAAGCAAATATAACAAAAGTTTTAGTAATTCTTATAGTTGTTTTTTCGCTTCTTTATCTTTATCCAGTAGAGAGTACAACAATTTTGATAACAGGATATTTACTTTATGGACTTTTTCGTGGAGTCTATACGATTGCAAAAAAGAAGAAAAACTAGTATAATACAAAAAAATAGAAGGAGATAACATGATAACTTTACATGTAAAGCATATTTCAATACAAAAGAGAAATAATAATCTCCTTCTTCTCTTCCTTCTCAGCTTCTAAAATATAATTTAAAACAAACTTTTTAACAAACAAACATAATAATATATAAGGATATATATAATGAAAACCCAAAACATAATAATATTTGACACAACATTAAGAGATGGTGAGCAGAGTCCCGGAGCTTCCATGAATACAGAAGAGAAAATTCAACTTGCATTACAATTAGAAAAACTTGGAGTTGACATCATAGAAGCTGGTTTTGCAGCTGCAAGTCCTGGAGATTTTGAAGCGATTAGACGTATAAGTGACCAAGTAAAAACTTCAACAGTATGTTCACTTGCTCGTGCCTTAGATCGTGATATTAAAGCAGCTGGAGATGCCGTGCAAAGTGCGCTGAAACAAAGAATTCATACTTTCATCGCTACAAGTCCAATTCATATGGAATATAAGTTAAAGATGACTCCAGACCAAGTTATTAAAAAAGCAGTTGATGCAGTAACTTATGCAAAAACTTTTTGTGATGATGTTGAGTTTAGTTGTGAAGATGCAGGAAGAAGTGATATTGGATTTATGAAAGAGATACTAGATGCTGTTATAATTGCAGGAGCTACTACGTTAAACATACCTGATACAGTAGGCTATAGAATGCCTAGTGAGATGGGAGCAATCATAAAAGAACTTCATGAGAGCGTAGGGGATAGAGCTATTATCTCTGTTCACAATCACAATGACTTAGGAGTTGCAGTTGCAAGTTCTATTGAGTGTATCTTAAATGGGGCAAGACAAGTAGAATGTACTATAAATGGACTTGGAGAGAGAGCAGGAAATGCAGCTCTTGAAGAGATTGTTATGGCACTTAGAACACGTCACGATATCTTTGGTGGGCATGATACAAACATAAATATAAAAGAGATTTATCCTACGAGTAGATTGGTTTCTGCCATAACAGGAATTGAGCCACAACCAAATAAGGCAATAGTCGGTAAAAATGCTTTTGCTCATGAGAGCGGCATACATCAAGATGGTGTCTTAAAGCATATTGAGACATATGAAATTATGAAAGCAACTGATATAGGGTTAGATAAGAACTCTATAGTTTTAGGTAAACACTCAGGTCGTCATGCTTTTAAAGATAAACTTTCTAAACTTGGTTTTAATCTTAAAAATGATGAAATAGACGAAGCATTTGGAAGATTTAAAATTCTTGCAGATGCTAAAAAAGAGATTTTTGATGATGATATTAGAGCTTTAGTATCAGCTGAAATTGCCAAAGTTGAGGAAGTATTTAAACTTGTAACTCTTCAATTGAGTGATTGTAACCCTGGTGGTGTAGCAAATGCAGCAGTGACTATTTCTACTGAAGGAGAAGAGGTTACTGATGCGGCTATTGGTAATGGAACTATGGATGCAGTTTTTAAAGTTATTGATAGAGTTTGTAAGGTCAAAGGTGAGCTTAGAGACTACAAAGTTGACGCGGTTACTGAGGGGAAAGATGCCTTAGCTCGTGTTGTAGTTAAAGTTGCATTTGAAGAGGGCAAACCTGCCATTATGGGACATGGTTTAAGTGTTGATACTATGCTTGCTACTGCAAATGCATATATAGGAGCACTAAATAGTTATATCTCTATGAAAGATGGTTTTAGAAGCTAAAGTGTTTATCTAGTGACTTTGAAGCTAAAGTATTTAGAGTTAAAGTCACTATTCCCTATTTTGTTGTACTGTATAGTTGCTCCTTCCCAGTTTCCTATCTCTTGGTAAAGAAGTCCTAGCGCGTATCTTGATTCAAAGTTTTTAGGATTGGTAAGTTTTGCTAACTCTAAAAGAGCTACGGCATTTTCAGTATGATTTGCTCCTATGCTTGCAACTGCTGCAAAAAATATCGTAGCACTATCACTCTTTTTTAAATCATCAATCAATTTGTTATAAAGCACATAGGCCTCTTCAAAATTGTGTGTATAGATGCTAAGGTATGCTAAAGTTTGCATTATTGCAGCTACATCATTTTTTTCAAGTTGCATTTTTTGGATAAGTTTGTTTCTTTCATGATGGAGAAGTCCACCAACTTGAATAAGTTTTATATAAGATTCTTGGACTAGCCTTGGTCCATAGTAAAATGCATTGTAATCAAGATCAAGTTTTTTAAAGTCTATTTGAATCGCTTTAGCATATTTTTTTATATCGTTTTTTTTGTGTTTAACGTTAAAGTTTATGATGTTTGCCATGATGTCTTTTGGCAAGATAGATTTTAGTATGGTGGCTTTTTGTCTATATGATTTTTCATTAAAAGTTTTTTGAGCTATAATTGTATCAAATATTAAGTTTAGAGGAGTTCTTTTTTTATCATGTTCTAGCCACCTTGTAAGGGAGAGCTGATTGTTTTGTGTTAAATGAATTAGTGACATAAAAAGATTGGTATCTTCTAGACCGTGATCACTTATCATACTCTGTTTTATATCTTCTTTGAGTTTTATGATATCTTTTTTTATTAATTCGCCAGTCATGATAGCAAATGCACCCGCAAGATAGTTGTTATTATTCAAATGATAGCTTTTTGCAAAGTGTTTGTATGCTTTTGAAAACTCTGCCATTTGTGCATATGTAAGGGCAAGATTGTAATGTAGTATAGAGTGTTTTGGGTAAGTGTCTATCATTTTCAAAAATATCTGATTTGCTTGTTCTGTATGATGATTGAGTGCTTTTTTAATTCCGCTGCTTATAGATATATTTACTTTTGATATGGTTGAACTTCTTTTTAAATATGACAAAGCTGGTCCTATCTCATCTATGAAGACATTCATACTACCTTTTCTTATGTAATCTATTGTCTGTTTTGCGTTAAAAACTTTAAAAGGTGCAAAATAGAAGAGAAGACTATATGTTTTTGTATCATCAAAAAATAGAGCTTTATCAAACTCATTTTGAGCAACATTAACATCGAATAAAGACTCTTTTAGTGTTGTTTTAATTGGGTAAATTTTAGTAGCATTTTCATCATATTTTATAAACAGTTCGTTCATTAATTTTGCAGTATTCTCTAACTCCCCTAGCTTGTTATACACAAGGGAAAGAGCAGCTTTTACATGTAGAGGTTTTTCACTATTGCCATGAGCTTTTTCAAGATAGTTTTTAGCAACTTTAAACTCACCTATCCTAGCATATAAGAGACCAAGTGTAAGGGCATCATTGCTTCTTGCATTTTTTTCAAGAGTGTTTACTGCTTTGTTATTTAAGTTTATTGAAGAGAGTATCTTTGATGCAAGATAGTTTTGTTCATAGTTGTAGTGCTTTGAACTTGCATTTGTAAGAGCTACTAACGATTCATAATAGTAGTTTTTATAGTAGTTTATTAATCCAACATAGTATGAGTATAGAGGTGAATTACTCTCCATAGGCAAATATGTAAATGCTAAATCTATATAATATTTAAAAAGTTCTTTTTCTCCAAGTTCAAGGGAGCAAACAGCGGCATTTATAGCACTAACACATCTTTGCTCTTCATTATCAATTGCTTTTTTAAAAGAATCTAATGCTTCTTTAAAATTTCTCTCTTTTATCTTAGCAACCCCAATATTGTAATGAGATATAGCTTCATTAAATGTTGAAATTCGTTTATATACTTTAAGAGCTTCCTCTTTATTCCCACCTTCATATAAAAGATTGGCTTTTTTTATCATATTTTCTAGATGAGATGGTGAAAATTGTCCTAATTGTGGTTTTTTGTTTAACTTGTTTGCAATTTCACTAGTATTGATGTCTGTTACAATAGGCTTTTCAGAACCACTTGTTGAGATAATAATGATTATAATAATAACCAGTAAAAGAGTAAAAATAGAACTACCTATAATGATAAGCTTTTTCTTCTTATCAAGGGAGAGTTTTGTCTCTTTTTTCTCCTCTTGCTTGGGTGCTAACTCTTCGTCATCATTAGCTTCGAGGATTATTATCTCTTCTTCTGCCATTACATGTAACTCTTAAGTACTTCTGGAATTCGGATTGTTCCGTCTTCATTTTGATAGTTTTCCATAATTGCTATCAGGGTTCTACCAACAGCTAATGATGAGCCATTTAGTGTATGTGTTAGTCTGTTTTTCTTTCCATCTTTGTAGCGTATTTTTGCACGTCTTGATTGAAAGTCCATTGTATTTGAAATAGAGCTTATTTCTCTATATCTATCTTGTCCTGGGAACCAGACTTCAAGGTCTATGGTTTTTGCTGCACTAAAACCCAAGTCACCACCACAAAGCATTACTTTTCTGTGAGCAAGTCCTAAAGAAGTTAGCAAGTCACTTGCACAATCTACCATTTCATTAAAGACTTCTTCACTTTGTTCGGGTTTTGTAATAGAGACTAACTCTACTTTTGAAAATTGGTGTTGTCTTATCATGCCTCTAGTATCACGTCCTGCACTGCCTGCTTCTTTTCTAAAGCACTCTGAGTAGCAAGTCATCTTGATTGGAAGTTCATTTGCACTTATGATTTCATCTCTAAAAAGATTTGTTACAGGAACTTCAGCAGTTGGTATTAAAAATAGATCTTCCCCTTCTATCTTAAACAAATCATCTTCAAATTTTGGAAGTTGTCCTGTTCCTGTTAGTGTTTCACGATTCGCTATAAAAGGGACACTCACTTCACTAAATCCACGTTTTGTATTAAAATCTAACATATAGTTTATTAGTGCTCGATTTAGTTTAGCTCCATCCCCACGAAGTGCTGTAAATCTACTTTTTGCTATTTTTACACCTCTCTCAAAATCTAACCAGCCGTTGTCTAAATCCCAATGTTCTTTAGGAGTAAAATCAAATGCAGGAGGAGTAAGAATCAAATCTAACTCTACATTGTCATCTTCACTTTTACCTTCAGGTACGCTATCGTCTGGTATATTTGGTATTGTGTTTGCAATTTGAGATAGTTTATCTTCAAGTTCTTTTACAGTACTATTTAACTCAATTACTTTTGTTTTATTTTGTGAAAGCTCAGCTTTCAGCTCATTAATATCTTTTCCCTCTTTTGCATAAACACCAAAGAGTTTGCTCTTAACATTTTGTTCTGCTTGAAGCTCTTCGAGAACTTTTTTTTCAGTTTTTAGCTCTAGTGATATGGTTTTTAAAGTACTTAGCGTCTCTTCGTCTACTTTTTTCTTTCTTAATTTTTCACAAATTACATCAAAGTCATTTTGTAAAAGTTTTATATCTAACATATTTTATATTCCTATCTGTAAATGCCAACGGCATCTCTTATTATTTCCATTTTTGCTTTTGCAATTTTACTTGCTTTTTTTGCACCGTCACTTAGTATATCGTACACTTCATCTGTGTTGTTTAGGTAATGTTCTCTTTTTTCTCTAGCCTCAGCATAGTAATCCCAAATCAACTCTTTAAGATGCATTTTAAAGTGACCATAACCTTCGCCACCTTTTTCATAACGCTTTTGAAGTTCAATTTGCCCCGCTTGGTCAAGATATAGTTTTGCTAAAGAAAAAACGTTACATGTAGTCCAGTCTTTTGCATCTTCAAGTGCAGTTGAATCTGTAACAATCTTACCTATTGTTTTTTTAAGTTGTTTTTCTGTGTTAAAGATATCAATTGTGTTTCCATAACTTTTACTCATTTTTGCACCATCAAGACCTGGAACAGTCTGGACATCTTCGGCAACTTTAAACTCAGGTATGGTAAGTATGTCTCCAAAATCATTGTTGAATTTTATAGCAATATCACGAGTCATCTCAACGTGTTGAATTTGGTCTTTTCCTACAGGAACAATTTTGGCATCATAAAGAAGAATGTCCGCTGCCATAAGCACAGGGTAAGAAAACAGAGAGTGATTAGCCGCAATTCCTTTAGAAACTTTGTCTTTATAGCTATGAGCACGTTCAAGTAGTCCCATTGGAGTATAACCTGAGAGTATCCAGTAAAGTTCTAATACTTCTTTAACATCTGATTGTGCATAAAAAGTTGCCTTACTTGGATCAATTCCAAGTGATAAAAAGTTTATAGCACAGTCAATAGTATTTTCTCTTAGTGCTTTGCCATCTTTTAGTGAAGTAAGTGCGTGGTAGTTTGCAATGAAAATAAAAAGATCGCTACTGTCTTGTAGGTCTTTCATCTGTTTTATAGCCCCAAAATAGTTTCCAAGATGCAGTGCACCTGAGGGCTGAATTCCTGTTAATACTCGAGTCATTTTTTGTCCTAAATTATAATTAGTATGATTATATCAAAAGGAACTTAAAAAAAGAGGGTTGGCAGTAGGATAACTGCCTAATTTATGGTATTTAATCTAACTCTGATTCTTGAACTTTTCTAAATGTACCTAAAGAAGTTTCTATTGGGTAACCAGCATCTAACCACCCGTCCATTCCACCTTTTAGGTTATAAGTTTTTTTGTATCCGTAATCTTTTAGTAGTTGAGTAGCAAGTGCCCCACGTGAACCAGCTTTACAGAATACAACAATGACTTTATCTTGAGGAAGAGCACCACTTTTAATAGCTGCAAATTCTAATTTACCTCTTGAGATTTTTATATACTCACCAGCATCAATATATCCTGAGCCAAGTTCATCTGGGTCTCTAGCATCTAATAAAATAAAATCTTTATCATTCTCTATCCATATCATCAGTTTTACAGGGGTAACTTTTGGTACAGTTTTTTGATGTATTTTATGTGCCTAATCATCTTATTTTGTGCAGGACTATTTGCCGCATTCAATCCTACTGAGATTAGCATACTTGCCAAAATTTTCAATATCTACATATAAACTCTCCTAAATTTTAGTAAAAAAATTATAACCTTATTTTACTAAAAGAAAGTTTATTTTACCAATAAAATCTCTTCAATTATACTATTTATGGATCTTTTTTCTACATTTATAACAATATCTGCTTTTAATTCATATTGATCAGCTCTCTCATCAAAAAGAGCTTTTGCTTTTTTCATATCTTTTAGAAGTGGTCGTTTGTCAAATTTTTGTTTGGCATTTGGTTGGGCTTTTAGTCTTTCTATGATTCCATCAAAACTGGATTTTAGGTAGATTACTTTGCCTATTTTATTTAAATCATCTACTTTAAAAAAGCCACCACCTGTTGATATGATGGTATTTGTTACATTTCCACTAAGCCATTTTGCAGTTTTTTTCTCCATAGCTCTAAAGTACTCTTCACCATCTTCTTTAAAGATAGTTTTTACTTTTCTGTTTTCAATTGACTCTATTAAATCATCACTATCAAGTCCAAACATACCACTTTTTCGCACAAGTGCACGAGCAATAGTACCTTTGCCAACACCCATAAAGCCTATTAGAACTAAGTTTTTACTCAAGATCTAAACCCTCATCACGCTCACCCCTTTTTCTAGCATAAAGAAGTATTGGACTTCCTTCAAGTTCAAATTTCTCTCTTAGTTTGTTCATCAAGTAACGCTTATAGCTAAAGTGAAGTGCTTTTGGTCTGTTCATAACAAGAACTATCTTTGGTGGCTTCACATCGTATTGTGTCGAGAAGAAAATTTTTACCTCTTTAGTTTTATCTCCAGGAATATGGTGACGTATAGTAGCTTGTTTCATTAGTGCATTTAGCTGTGAAGTAGGGATTCTTTGAGAATAGTTTTTGTAAACATCTAAAATCATATCTTTTATTCTAAAAACTCTTTTGTTGTTCAGTGCCGAAACGGTGATAACAGGAGCATAAGCTAAAAACTTAAATCTATATCTAAGCTCTTCTAGTGTTTTTTCATAACTCTCAGCTTTATTGTCCCATTTGTTTAGAACGATGATAGTTGCTAAGTTGTTTTTGTCTGCAAGATTTGCAATACGTTCATCAAGTTCTTTAAACTGTTCACTTCCATCAAGAACCAAAAGTGCAATGTCAGCATTTTCCAGCATATCGTTTGTTCGCATTAGAGCAAATTTTTCTATGCCTTCTATCTTTCCACGGCGTCTTAACCCAGCAGTATCAACGAAGTTAAGTCTTTTGTCTTCATAGTCTATATACTCATCTACAGGATCAATTGTAGTTCCTGCTATTGAGCTTACTACTGCTCTCTCTTCTCCTACTAGAGCGTTTAGAAGTGAGCTTTTTCCAACATTTACACGACCAACTATAGCAATGTTTATCTGATTTGATTCCTCTTCTTGCTCTTCAGGTTCATCTTCACCAATAGCTAAAAGTGAATCTACATCTATATCTTCATTATCTTCTTCTACCACAGTTTCTTCAGGTTCATTCTCAGGAAGTAATCCACCTATCCAGTCCATAAGTGCAGTTACGCCACGGTTGTGAGAAACAGAAATAGGAAATACTTCTTCAGCTCCAAATTCATCAAACTCCCAAGCTCTTTCCATCTCTTTGTCATTGTCTATCTTGTTGATGACAAGTGCCATTGGTTTTTTGTGTTTTTGAAGTGAATAAAATATCTTTTTTTCTTCAACACTTGGAAGCATTTTACCATCAACCATCATGACGATGATATCAGCCTTGTCTGCAGCATTCATTGATTTGACTCTTACATTTTCAAAAATTTCATTTGAATCATCAAGTCCACCAGTATCAAGTATGATGCATGGTTTTTCAGTTATCATGACTTCGTAGTCACGAACATCACGAGTAGTCCCACTAAAATCAGAAGTTATTGCTATACGTTTTTTTGCTATACGGTTAAAAAGAGAGCTTTTCCCAACATTTGGTAAGCCTATAATTGCTATGGTTTTCATGTTTATTTTTCTTTGCATTGTAATTTTGTATTTATTTTAACATTTATTTGCTGTGACTTTAATGAGAGATAATTTATCAAAAATTTTGACGAAAAAAGAATTGTTTTAAAAACGAAAATTATACTGTTTTTTAATTTATGCTTCACATCAGATGTAATAAAATTTTATTTTCTATACTAAGAGTAAAAAGCGTTTTTATGGGCTCTTAATAGGGAATAATTTTGAAACTTTTTAAGGAATCGTAATGAATTTAGGATTTAGAAACAAAATTTATTTAGCAGTTAGTTTTATACTTGTAATCAGTCTGCTTTCAAGCAATATTTTCAGTTATTAATCATCAAAAGAGATAATTAAAAAAGAGATAAATATCATTCTAAAAACTTAGCAACATCAAATGCCCAAGAGGTGAATAACTTTTTATCTTTTAAGCATGATGTTTTTATAAATCTTACAAAAGATTTAAAAAATCCTGAGTTTCAATCAGATAGTAAACTTATAGTAAAATTTAGAGATATTCAAAAGATAATGAAGGCTACGGATACTTTTATAGGTTTTGATGAAGATGGTAGATTTGTGAGTAGTTTTATGGAGTATAAAGAGATGCCAAAAAGCTATGACATCAAACAACAAGAGTTCAATCATAGCTATAACTAGTCAAAATGGAAAAGATTTATTACATAATTTAAATAATTCATTAGAAGATGCAAAAAAAGCAGGAGAAAACTTGAAAACTTCTAATAACGTTCTTTTAGAAGTAAAAGAGGACATAGAGGCTCTACATGTAAAACTTAATAATACAGCAATGAAAGATGTAGAGTTGGCGGAAAAATTAAATCGAACAAGCCAAAATACTGGAGAAGTTCAAGAAGTGTTGATGATTGTTGGCGATATAGCAGATCAAACAAATCTTTTAGCACTGAATGCCGCAATAGAAGCAGCACGTGCAGGAGATCATGGACGAGGTTTTGCAGTAGTTGCTGATGAGGTAAGAAAGCTTGCAGAAAAAACTCAAAAATCTTTAGTTGAAATAAACTCAACAATAAACGTAGTCGTCCAATCAGTTCAAGAAGTAAGCGGTGATATGGACAACTCTTCAAAAGATATTTTAGAGATATCAAAAAATGGAGAAGAGTTAAATAAAAAAGTTGAATCGACTGTAAATAGGATGCAAGAAACAACCAAAATAACGCAAAGTACTATAAATGACTATATCAAAACAGCTGATTCATTAAGTGGTATTGTCAAAGAGTTAGGAAACGTCGACAGTTTATCAAGTGCAAATGCAAGAAGCATAGAAGAACTAGCTAGTGCAAGTGAACATTTAAACAAACAAACAGATGAATTGAACCCAAATTATGCAATAAAGATTTCTAAAGATTACCTATGCTTGTGCTTAAGGGGTGTTTAGTAAAAATTTTAAGCCACCTTATTGGT
>DQTM01000109.1 GCA_015662785.1 Sulfurospirillum arcachonense
CACCAATAAGGTGGCTTAAAATTTTTACTAAACACCCCTTAAGCACAAGCATAGGTAATCTTTAGAAATCTCTATTGCATAATTTGGGTTAAAACTAAAGCCTTTGAAAAAATGATGTTGACCATCTATAGTTACAAAACTCTCATGAAGTTTCTCTTTTATCATCGCGTATCTGTTTTTAGTTAGAGTTATGTAGTAACCTTCGCTATCAAGCCAACCAATGCTCACAGCATTCTTAGCATTGTCTTGGAAAAGTGAGTTTACATGTAGACTTATAGCTTCAATACTTTGTAAACTTTTTGTTTTTTACTTATGATTTTATCTATTTGTGGATGAATACCTTCTAAGAAAAGATTTTCATTTATCTGTTCTTTTCTGAACTTTGCACAAGAATCAAGTATAAATGTAGAGTTAAGAATTTTTAAAAGTTCTTCACACTCATCATAGAGATTTTTTGGAGTACTTATTTTTTTAAACTGTATTCGTCTTAAAATTCGTTCTAAATCATAAACTTGTTTTAAAGCAATTTCAAATTTTTTATAGTCACTCAAAAGCTGTTCACTCAAATTAAAACGTTCATTTAACGTTTTGACATCACATATAGGATTTTAAAGCCTCTCTTTTAAAAGACGTTTTCCAATAGCCGTAGAAGTCTGGTCTATAAGAGCCAAAAGGTTCATCTCATGAGGGTTTTTAGAGATGATTCCAAGTTGCTCTAAAGCGTTGTTTCCTATGTATATGTAACGCTTATTTCCAAGCATAGTAGGACAGCTCATTTTCTCTATGATGTTCTCGTCATGTTCGATTATAAAGTCACAAAGTATTGCTAAAGATTCACTAGCATATGGGTGGCGTTCTATGTCTAAGTACTCAATAGGAGTAAGCAAAGAACGAATAGAGTAAATTTTCTCAAAGAGACTGTTTTGGTAAGTGATTTTCGCTCTTTTTTTGTTAATACTATAATGAACAGAAGCATTAATCTCAAGGTGGTTTTTGACCCACTCTTTGTCTATAGATTCAGAGTTAAAAGTAAGAACTACTTCACTAGTTTTATAAGTTTGTAAAAGGTTGAAAACTTCATCAAGAGCATAGGTTTTATCTTCTCTTGTTCCATGTACTTCATTTATGATAGTTTTACCTGTAGTAACATCGATAGCAGAGTAACAAATAGAGTATATTTGATGATTACAATCAATGAGCAAAGATACAAGATAGTTTTCACTAAATTCTATAAGATAGTCAAAGTTAGTACCAGGACTGATTATGTTTGCAATATAACGTTTTACATGAGGTGGCTCACCTTTTTGAAGAACAATAACGATAGTATACTTTTTAGTTTGAATTATGCGGTTTAAGTATCTCTCCAACGAAACTGAAGGAACACCTGCTAAGAGTGGATTTGAAGTTGAGTTTTCTATGATTGATTTGTTTTTACGAGTAAGTTGTATATTTAGAAGTTCTGATATTTCTTTTGCTTTTCCCACTTGTAACTCTTCATTGTTGACTTCGTAAGTCTCAAAAAAACTTCCGATTTCCATGAGAACAACAGTGTTTGAGCCATACTTCTTTTCAAAAAATAGTTGCAAATCAAAATATATCTCAGTTAAAAGTCTGTTTTTTGAGTTTAATATCTGTGTTACTTCTTCGTTCATTCAACCTCTTTACATGTAAAGGTTAATTACACTAAAATAAGTATAAAATTTTGGTTTAAGGGAAACAGATGTTATTAGAAGAGATAGATAAGCAATTTAAAAATTTAATGAAAGAGTATAAGTCAAATTTTACAATGTTAACTGCTCAAGAGCAATCTTTAACAATCATATTAGGTCTATTATGTTTCATTTTTTTCATTTTAATTGGCACCATATTATGGAATGCAAATGCTAACATGGAACTAACATATAAAATTTTTCTAGGTTTAATATACTCTATTTTTATTCTATATTTTCCTGTCATCATTTGTGGGCTTTTCATGAAACAAAAGATAAAAAGAAAAAATAGATATATCAAATAGGATAAATTAACTCTTTTTTATAAACATAATTTAAACTTATTAATATATAATTAATAATCATTTAAAAAAGGAGTGAGTTATGAATAGAAGAACAGCATTAAAAGTTGCAGCAATTGCAGCGTTAAGTACTACATTAGCAAGTGCTTATGATAAGAATTTGGTTGTAAATACTATGGATGTAAAGCTAGTAGATCCAGCAAACCCTACAAAAGGTGAGCAAAAACACTCTCCAGAGATAAAACTTGGCTCAAAAGATGCAAAAGGCTACACTGTAGTTGAAGTAAACATTGGACAAGCAGGTATCATCCACCCAAGTACTGCGAACCACTGGATATATGAGATAGAACTTTTTGCAGATGGTAAAAAAGTTTCAAGTGTATCACTAGAGCCTGAGACTTCAAGAGGTTATCTTGCAGCAAGAGTAAATCTATCAAACGTAAAAATGTTATCAGCAACTTCTCGCTGTAATCTACACGGAAACTATACATCTTCCATAAGCGTATAATCTTACAAGCCCTTTTATAAGGGCTTAGATTATATAATAACAGATGAAAAAAACATTTACTAAGGTATTTGCCGATAAAAACCTACCTTTTATAGAACTAAGATACTCCAATTCTAATGCACATTACAAAAAACACTTTCATAGTACATTTTCTATTGGGGTCAATAAAGAGGGAATTAGTACATATACAAATAGTGATAAAGAGTACATTTTAGATAAAAATATGATAAGTATTATGAATCCAAATGCAGTGCACTCTTGTAACTCTTGCAGTGAAATTATCAATGAGTACTATATGCTTTACATAGACAAAGATTGGTGCAAAAATATACAAAAGTCTATAAACAGTGAAGTAGAAGAATTTGTACATGTAAACGAACATATTTTAAAAGATGACAAATTTTATATAGAGTTTTTAAACCTTTGTGAACAGCTTTTTTCTGAAATTTCTTATAATGATAAAGAAGATGAGTTAATAAATTTTTTTATAAAATTCTTTTCATTATATATAAAAGAAGATTCAATAGAAGTAGTAGATGCAAAGTTTGAAAAGATAGTCGCTTACCTTGATGAAAATTATAAAGACAATATCTCATTAGATGAACTCGCAAAAATGTTTGAGTTAAACCCTTTTTATATCATCAGATTATTCAAATCTCAGATGAACTTAACTCCTCACTCATACTTGTTAAACGTAAAGATAAACAGAGCAAAAGAGCTTTTAAAAAAAAGCTACTCGATAGTTGATACTGCGTTAGAGTGTGGTTTTTTCGACCAGAGCCATTTTCATAAAAACTTTTTGAAGATAGTCGCCACAACACCAAAAGAGTACAGACTCAATTTTGTACAATAAGTTTTTTTACTAATAGCATATAATTGTAAAAACGGAGTATATATGACTTTAACTACACTTTTTGCAATGTTATCATTTTCACTTGCCATGTCAATCTCACCAGGACCTGTAAATATGATGATAATATCATCAGGAATCAATCATGGAGTTAAAAAAACTATGCCTTTTGTTTCAGGTGCTACTATAGGTTTTACACTTCTTTTGGTATTGATTGGATTTGGTTTGATGAATATTATAAACCTATATCCTTTTTTACTTTCGTTTATGGAAATTGCAGGTGCAGTTTTTATCATATACATGGGATATAAGATAGCTACTTCTATTACATATTTATCTGTACAAAACAGTAATAAAAAAACTCTAAAATTTTATGAAGGTTTTTTACTCCAATGGCTAAATCCAAAAGCTTGGATTGCTTGTGTATCAGGTGTTTCTATGTTTGTGAGTAGCGATGGAACTTTTCTTGTATTTGTAATCATGTATTTTATAGTATGTTATCTTTCACTCTCTTTTTGGGGAATTTTAGGTCAAAAAGCTACTAGGTTTTTAAATACACCTACTAAACTAAAAGCATTTAATATCATTATGGGAGCAATACTTATTTTTTCAGCTAGTTCTTTAATAGCTATAAAAATGATATAATTTGATAAAAAAAGAAACTTATGATACAACTAACAAACATTTCAAAAAGCTTTGCTATGCAAGAGCTTTTTTCAAACCTCAATTTTAGACTAAATCCACGAATGCGTGTAGGACTTGTTGGTCGTAATGGTAGTGGAAAATCTACGCTTTTTAAGCTTATACTTGATGAAGAACATCCGGATTCTGGGGAAATTTCAATTCCTAGAAACTATAAAATAGGTTCATTAGAACAGCATCTAAAATTTACTGAAAAAACTCTAAGAGAAGAGGCTGCTTTAGCTTTAGATGAAGATATGAAATATGATGTTTATAGAGTAGAAAAAATACTTTTTGGGCTTGGCTTCGTTCAAAGTGATCTAGATAAAAGTCCACTCTCTTTTTCTGGTGGTTATCAGATACGTATAAATCTAGCCAAGCTTTTGGTAACTGAGCCAAACTTACTCCTTTTAGATGAGCCAACGAACTACCTTGATATTGTCTCTTTGAGATGGTTAAAAACCTTTTTAACTAGTTTTGAAGGTGAAGTTATAATCATTACTCATAATCGTGATTTTATGGATAGCATTACAACGCATACAATGGGTATAGTAAGAAAAAAACTTAGTCTGATTGCTGGAAATACATACAAATTTTATGAACAGCTTGAACTGGGTGATGAGCTACATGCAAAGACTAAAGCGGGACAAGACAAGAAGATAAAAGAACTAGAAGAGTTCATTGCTAAAAATAAAACAAGAGCTTCAACAGCTGCACTAGCTCAGTCAAAAGTAAAACAGTTAGAAAAAATAGACCGTATGGAAGACATAACAAATGAGTCTACTCTAAAATTTGATTTTAACTTTAAAGAGACTCCTGCAAAAATACTTCTTGATGTAAGCGATTTAAGATTTGGATATACAAAAGATAAGATTTTATTTAAGAATATCTCTTTTAACATAAAAAAAGGTGAATGTCTTGGCATAATTGGAAAAAATGGAAAAGGAAAATCAACTCTACTAAATGTTCTGAGTCGTGAGCTTAAACAACTTTATGGAACTGTAGATATGCATACAAGTGCTAAGTTCGGACATTTTGGACAGACAAACATAAACCATCTTAATCTAAACAATACCGTTTTTGAAGAAATTTATGGCGTAAATGCTTCTTTATCTATGAGTAGAGCAAGAAGTATTTGTGGTGCTATGATGTTCAGTGGAGATAGTGCAGATAAGAAAATTTCACTACTTTCTGGTGGTGAAAAAAGTAGAGTAATGCTTGGTAAGATTTTAGTAGATGAAGTCAATATATTGTTTTTAGATGAGCCTACAAACCACTTAGACATGGATTCTATAGATTCTTTAACTACTGCAATTCAAAACTTTGATGGTGTAGTTGTAATTGTAACTCACTCCGAAGAGCTTCTTAGAAAAGTAGCCAACAGACTTATAGTTTTTGCTAAAGATGGAGCAGATTTGTTTGATGGAACTTATGATGAGTTCTTAGAAAAAGTAGGTTGGGAAGAGGAGGAGCAGGAGAAAAAAGTAAAAACAGCTCCAAAACAGAATCAGCATATGAGTAAAAAACAGAGAGCTTACATAGTATCAGAAAGAAATAAAAAAACTTCACCACTCAAAAAGAAAATTGAAAAATTAGAAGCTCTTATAATTCAAACGGAAGAGGAACTAGAGCAAAATCAAACAGAGTTGATAAAAATTTCAAGCAGTGGAGACAGTGGAGCAGTAGGTGAACTTTATAAAGTAGTAGCGAAGCAAGAAAGCTTGATTGAAGAGAGTTTTGAAGAGCTTGAAGTTGTTCAATATGAATTTGATGATATAATAGAAGAATATGATAAAAAAATAGAAGAGATAAAATGAATAAGACAATAGAATTAGGGGTAGTAAATACCCTACGCATAGACAGAGATAGTGCCCATGGTTTTTACTTACTTGCAGAAGATGAAGATGATGTACTTCTTCCTAAAGCTTATGTAACTGAGGAAATGAACATAGGAGAGACAATCGAAGTTTTTATCTATACTGACTCAGAAGATAGGTTTGTGGCAACTACGGAGAGACCAAAAGCGATGCTTGGTGAGTTTGGATACTTTGAAGTTGTTGGAGTTGAGAGTTTTGGAGCATTTGTGGATTGGGGTTTACAAAAAGACCTTTTTGTTCCTAAAAAATTCCAAAAAATTCCTCTAGAAGTTGGAATGAAGTTTGTTTTTAGAGTATGTATTGATGAAGATAGCAATAGACTAATTGCGGCTCACAAATTTAAAGATTTTATACACACAGATTTAGAAGAACTCTCAGTAAATCAAAAAGTAGACATCATTATTAGAGAAAAAACACCACTTGGTTTTAAAGTCATAGTAGACAATAAATACGAAGCGATGATATTTCACAATGAAATTTTTGAAGATATCTGGATAGGTCAGAAAAAACAAGCATATATCAAAAAAATAAGACCAGATAAAAAAATAGATATTTGCCTTCAAAAAATAGGCAATAAAGATGAAAATAAAGAAACAGCAATCCACAGAGTAGAAAAAGTTCTAAAAACCAACGGTGGAGAACTAGAGTGTAACTACAAAAGCGACCCAGAACTTATAAAAGAGCTTTTTGGACTTAGCAAGAAAAATTATAAAAAAGCATTAACAGAATTACTAGATAAAAAAATCATTAAACTGAGTGTTGATGGAATATGTCTAATAAAATAGCCATCATTGGAGCAGGAGCATCTGGTCTTGTCGCTGCCATAGTAGCGGCAAGACGTGGTGCAAAAGTTCATGTGTATGAAAAAAACAATAAGATAGGCAAAAAAATACTAGCTACTGGAAACGGTAGATGTAATGTTACAAATCAGCATATAGAACTCTCCAACTACCACGGCTCAAAACCATCTTTCGTAAATCCTGCAATTAACCATTTTAATGCCTCTACATGTAAAGCTTTTTTTGCAGAGCTTGGAGTTGAGTTAGTAGAGGGACAAAGAGGTAGATTGTATCCAAGAAGCCTGCAATCTTCTAGTATAGTTGAGCTTTTAGTTTATGAGTGTAAACGTTTACATGTAGAGTTTTTTTTAGAGACTAAAGTGGAAAGTATTAGTAAAAATAGTAAAGGATTTTCTTTACATGTAGAGGGTAAGTCTTTACGTGTAGACAAAGTTTTAGTTGCGACTGGTGGTCTAGCTATGCCTACTTTAGGAAGTTGTGATAGTGGTTATGAGTTTGCTAAAATCTTTGGTCATACAATAGTTCCTACTCACCCATCTTTGGTTCAACTTGTCTGTAAAGAAGACTTAAAACCAATCAGTGGTGTAAAGGTAGAGGGAAGCATAGAAGTTTATGAAGATGGACAAACAAAGACTCACGCAAGTGGAGATATACTTTTTACAAACTACGGCATATCTGGTTCTGCTATCTTAGATATAAGCCGAGTTGTAAGTCACTCATTGCTTTATAAAAGAGCTCTACATGTAAAGATAGATTTGTTACCTGAGTACTCAAAAGAGCAACTTAAAAACTTACTTAAAAAACGTCAAAAACACTCAAATGGGAAAAGTGTAGCACTGTGGCTAGATGGTTTTATAAACTCAAAGTTAGCAAGATTTATTGAAAAATCTCTACATGTAAAGAGTTCTGACGATCTTAACAACAAAGAACTCACAAAATTAGTATATATTTTAAAAAACATTACTCTTCATGTTGACGATACCAAAGGTTTTAAAACAGCAGAAGTAACCGCTGGAGGAGTTAATACCCAAGATATAAACTCACAAACTATGGAATCAAAACTACAACGTGGATTGTTCTTTAGTGGTGAAGTTATTGACATAGATGCAGACTGTGGAGGTTACAATCTACACTGGGCATGGGCAAGTGGAATGAGTGCTGGAAACAACATAGGTCAAGGATAAAAATATAAATTTTTTATATAATAAAAATTATATTTATTTATAGGAGAAGAACTATGAAAAAGATTTTAGTGTGTGTGATTTTATTAAGTTCATTTTTGTTTGCATCAGATGTAGATTTAGAAAAAGAAAAAAGAACTAAAGCAGC
>DQTM01000284.1 GCA_015662785.1 Sulfurospirillum arcachonense
AAAAATTAGAGAGTTCGCACAAAGAGGGTATGAGGCAAACAAAGAAGCGATTAAAGAGTATTTAGAAAAAGGAAAGGCATCTAAGTCGCAGTGGAGTGGTGGAAAGAGTCAAGAACTTTTTAGAATAATTGATAGTTTTGAGGGAGATAAAAGTGCTTTTTTAAGCCTTTTTGCTACTGAAATGCAAAAAAGAGTAAAAAAGGAAAAGAGATGAGCAACTACCGATATATTGCTTCTGTTCTAATTGAAGCCGCAACTGCGCTAAGAGTTGGAGGTAGCAAGGCAGACTTAATCACAGATAGCCCCGTATTGAGAGATTATAATGGATTACCATTTATTCCCGGTAGCTCAATTGCTGGAGTGCTTCGTAAACATTACCGTACTATGAAACTTCCCGATGAAGATAAACTTTTTGGTTTTCAAAAAGGAGAAGATGGTTTTGGATCTCGTGTTATAGTATCTAATGCTCATTTAGTTGACGAATCTGGGAGAGTTGTTGAAGAGTTGCAATTAGAAAGAAGTGACTATATAAAGATATTTGATATGTTACCTGTTCGCAATCATGTTCGTATTGGTCATAAAGGAACAGCAGAGGAGCATGGGAAATTTGATGAAGAGATATGCTACAAAGGTACACGTTGGCGTTTTGAAATTGAACTTATAGTAGATGAGAGTGGCGATGGAGTTTGGAATCGTCTAATTGGGCTTTTAAGCTTACCGACTTTTCGGTTAGGCTCTGGTGGAAGTCGCGGTTTTGGAAAACTTAAAATTGTATCAATTCATACTGCTAAACTACGAATTGATGATGAACAATATATCAAAAAATCTTCTAGTTTAAATAATGTTATTGGCGATGAAATAACATTAAATTCTAATTGGAACGAACAAGTTATTCATTATGAACTTAATTTAAAACCTGATGACTTTTTTATGTTTGGTAGTGGAATAGGTGATGAAGATGCCGATATGATACCGGTTGCAGAACAGGTAATAGTTTGGCAAGAGATGAAAAATCCAAAACTAAGTGAAGAGCAAATTTTAATACCAGCTTCATCTATTAAAGGAGCGCTTTCTCATAGAACAGCATTTTATTATAATCAAATAAAAGAGCGTTTTGCTGAAGAGTATAATGGAACAAAAGCCAATCAAATTATTGGTGAAAATAATGAAGCCGTTGCTGAAATTTTTGGAAGCGCAAAAGGAGATGAAACAAAGGGATGCAAAGGACGCATTCTACTTTCTGACCTTTTTGCACCAAAAAATAGTGAAAAAGTTTTTGATCATGTACGTATTGATCGTTTTAGGGGAGGAGCAATTGATGGTGCTTTATTTCAGGAAAAAACATTTTACAGTAACGATGAGTGGAAGTTTGAAATATTGATTGAAAATCTCAATGCAATAGATCAAGAGTATCTTAATGCTTTTGAAAAGGCATTAAAAGATGTTGCAAGTGGAATGTTGCCTCTTGGCGGTTTAGTAAATCATGGGCATGGAGTTTTTAGGGGTAGCGTAACAAAAAACGGTGAGGAGTTGAGAAATTAGTGCGCCAAGCAAAGCTAAGGCAATCAAGCTGGACAATCTATCCATGCAATATTCAACGTTGCACCTGACTAAGGTTTTCATTTGCTTGAAGTCAGAAACTGATGTGAGTGAAGAGCCGTATGAGGGAAATCTTCAAGTACGGTTCTTTGAGGGTTTTAAATATTAAATTATATGAAAAGGAGGAGTAGAAATGACTATTCGACAGCTTAAAAATATAGATGAGTTGAAAAGATTTTACAATAAGCTTAATGGCAAATATGAAGGATATATACAACTCTCCGATAGCAGAATAAGTCATATATTTAAAACTCCTACAAAATTGCCAGATTGGGATTTGTTGCATAATAGACCTAATGTGTTTATCTTTGAAATGGTGCTTTTTGATCCAGATAGAAGTTTCTCAATACGAGTTAAACAGATCAATGATTCTTGGTATGTAGAGGAGAGAGAAGTAGAGTGGGATGCAAATAGTGAGGATTGTAAGCTGTATTATTCTGTTTTTGATAATCATAAATATCAAGAACTCAAAATGGTGCAGGTATGGGAAGAGATTGAAGACCCTATAAGTATAGAGTTTAAGACTCAAGTACCAGTTTCAGTTATGTTTGCAGGATTTGAAAAAGGAGAAAAGCAATGTTGACAGCCCCTTTTAACTTTGTACCTTTAAATGATAGAGTCTTCTTTCCAGAGTGGGCAGAATTGGTAAGTCATGATATTCCATTTAAAGAGAGTTGTAGTGGAGAGATTGAAGTAACCATTACTGCCAAAAGTCCTATATTTGTTAGAGATCATGATAATCCGGAATGCTTTTGTCAACATGATGGAACTTACTATATTCCAGGAAGTTCAGTTAAGGGAGAGATAAGAAGCATATTTGAGATCCTTACATTCTCTAAAATGGGATTGGATAGTTTTGATGATAGCACCTATGCCGTAAGAGATTTACGCAATAAAAAACTCTATATGAGTCAAATGAGTCCAGAAAAGATTTATTGTGGGTGGTTGAAGAAAAAAGAAGATAGATATGTCATAGAAAATTGTGGAAAACCGGGTCGAATTAGCCATAGTGAAATAGATAAAATGTTTAAAATCGATTTTTCGACTAAATTTAAAAGCGGTAACTTTCAAAACAATAATTCAGAAATGAAAACAGCTCGTTATAAATATGAACTACTTGATGGAAAGAGTCTTAGTGGACGTTTTAGATATTCTCATAAAGATGTCAATCGCTCTATATATGTTTATGATCCACAAGGTGATTTTGAAGGTACTATAGTTTTAACTGGTCAAGCAAGTGCTCGTAAAGAGCCTAAAGATGCAAAAGCAAGCGGAAAACATTATGAATTCATTTTTAGTTCTCAAAGTATTGAAGAGATTGTAGTTGAAAAAGATTTGATGGAAAAGTTTAAGTTTGCATATTTTGACGGAAGAGAAACTGAACCTAAAGAGTCTGAAGATTGGGGATATTGGAAACAGAAATTAAAAGATGGTAAGAAGGTTCCAGTCTTTTTTCAAAAACAGGGATCTAAAATAAAACATTTTGGTTTATCGTATCTTTATAAGTTACCTTATAGTTACAGCATAAAAGATGGAATTCCTGAAAATCATTTTGATAGGCGTCACGATATGACAGAAGTAGTTTTTGGATATGTTGATGAGCAGGATGCTTTAAAGGGAAGGGTACAGTTTTCACATTTTAAGTGTGTATCTCATAATGGTGAGTTACCATTAAAAAGAGTTGTATTAGGCACACCGCGTGCATCTTACTATCCAATGTACATCCGACAAAATAGTGGGGGTGACTATGTCACATATATGGATGCCAACTTTAAAATAGCTGGAAGAAAGCGTTATCCTGTTCATAAAAAAGGAGTTAAATCTGAAAATCTAAAAGATACCGATAATGAGAATATATTGACAAAGTTTAAACCACTTAAAGAAGGAGCAGTTTTTGAAGGAAAAATACGTTTTCACAACTTACGTCCAGAAGAGCTTGGTGCGCTCTTTTCGGCATTAACTTTTCATGGAACTACTGGTTGTTACCACTCTATAGGTTTAGCAAAGTCATTAGGTTACGGTAAAGTTGAAATGAAATTGCGTAGTTCATTTGATCAAGATAGTTATATGAAGCGTTTTGAGTTTGCAATTGGAAAACAGATCTCAAATTGGCATAGTAGTCCATCTATAACCGAATTGCTTACAATGGCAAGTGAACAAGATAATAGAGATAATTCAGCTCTTGAGTATATGCCTTTAGAGGATTTTGCTAAATGCAAAAACAGTAAAGTTTTTCTAAAACCTTATAGTAAGTTAAAAGGGGTAAAATCGGTCGATTTGAAAAGTTTGCTTAATGAAGAGGATTATAAAAAATTAGAAGATGAGCGTAGTCGATTAGAACAAGAAATAAAAGATAAGAAAAATTTAGCAGATGCTTGGCATAGAGCAAAAAGCTCAGATACAATAGATTCATATAGGGTATTTATAGAAAAGTATCCAAACTCAAGTGAAGCTGAAATAGCACATAAAAGAGTTGAAGAGATAACTAAAGATAGAGAAGAAGCTAAGCAAAAAGAACGCATAGAAGAAGCAGACTCTAAACTAAAAAAAATCATTAAACTAGACTCAAAGCTGATAAGACAGGCATTAGAAGATTTTATAGATCGTTATGCCGATACACCTATTGTAGAGAGAGCTAAGAGAGAACTTGAAGCATTCAATAGTGCAAATAAACAAAAGAGTTTTGATATAGATGATTTAAGCTCGGCACTTGCTAAATGCGATGATCTTTCTCGCGGATGCAATATCATAAAAAAATATCTTTCCAATAAAGGCGGGAGAGCAGACGATATGGATCGAGAACATATTCGAGAGTTTTATGAAGAAAATGTACAAAAACTAACTAACAAAAAAAAGAGAGCCAGAGAATCTAAAAAATATAAAAACTGGGTTGATAAATCAGTGATAGATAAATATCTTTAACTTAACATTTATCTTTGACATATTATGTTAATAATTTTGCGACTTTTTTTACTATCACTTCTCTATCTGCTTGTATTGCTAAATTTTTTAGTATATCTATTTTTTCTATGTCATCTAAGTCAATGGCAGTTGGAAGTGGAGGGTTGATTCTGTAAAAGTTTTCTTTTAGTAGATAGTTAGCTTGTGCACTAATCAATCTTGATTGAGTATTTAGCAAAACTTCTATTATTGGTATGATCATTTTTTTATCTATGATAGATTCTATGCCATAT
>DQTM01000190.1 GCA_015662785.1 Sulfurospirillum arcachonense
AAAACTCCACTTCTTTGGTCTTTTTTTAAGACTATCTTCACATTCAATCCAGCTCTTACATTCGCTCTTTTTTGTCCATTCAAAATAACATTCCTCC
This sequence comes from Sulfurospirillum arcachonense, assembly GCA_015662785.1. GTDB lineage: Bacteria > Campylobacterota > Campylobacteria > Campylobacterales > Sulfurospirillaceae > Sulfurospirillum_A > Sulfurospirillum_A arcachonense_A. The sequence goes on from DQTM01000190.1 coordinate 98, forward strand.
ACTTTCATTTTCTTTTAAACTATTTGTTTTAGGTAAAGGAGAAGTTTTTGTAAAATACTCTCTTCTACCTTTTATTTTTCTCATAGTTACTCCTTTTGGTGGAGTAAACTTTCGTTTTGTTTGAGGATATATATCTATATATCCCTTTACAAAATTAGCAAAAGCAGGTCCTGCAACTCGTCCACCAGTTTCGTACTTTTGCATAGGTGAGTTATCATCATTACCATACCAAACAAGTACTTCAATTTCTGGAGTAAATCCACAAAACCAAGCATCAATATTTTTGTTTGTTGTACCTGTTTTTCCAGCAGTTTCAATTCCAGCTACTCTTGCTCTTCGTCCTGTTCCTCGCTCTACCGTAGTTCTAAGTATATCAACCATTAAAAAAGCTTGTTCTGGAGTTGTTACTCTTGTTTTTTCACTTTCATATATAGTCTCATCGCCAAATCTATTGACGATTTTTTTGATAAGTATTGGTTCTACTTTAATTCCATAGTTTGGGAACATAGAGTAAAACCCACTAAAGTCAAGCGGAGAAATTCCAAAACTACCCAAAGAGAGAGAAAGGTCATAAGGTATATCTCTAAAACCATCTTTTTTCAACTCTTTATAAACACTATCCATACCAAGTGCATTCATTAGATTTATAGTTGCTAAGTTACGTGAGTGAACCAGTGCCTCTTTGAGAGTCAAAAGTCCCTCAAAGTTCTCTTCGTAGTTTTTTGGTTTCCAACGTTCATCTGTTTTTTTATCTGTGTAAACTCTAGATATATCAGGAATCTCACTCATAGTAGAATAACCAACATCAAGTGCTTTTTGATAGATAAATGGTTTAAAAGAGGATCCAGGTTGACGTTTACTCTGAACTGCTCTATTAAAATGTGATTTTTTATAATCAACTCCACCAACCATAGCCAAAATATCTCCACTCTTGCTGTCCAGAGAAACCAATGCACCATTTAGAATAGAACTATTTGAATCATTTGGGTGTCTTTTAAAAATCTCGTCATAACCAAGTTTCAAAGATTCACGTGCCAATTCTTGAAGCCTCAAATCAATACCAAGATGAATCTCATAACCACCTGTTCTAAAATCATCATACTCACGGCTTGCTCTTTTTATAACCTCATCAACTATGTAAGGTGCCCTGTTTTTTGTTAAAGTATCATCATATACCATAGGCTGTTCAGCTAAAGAGTCTCTATATTCCTGCTCACCAATCCAACCAAGAGCATGCATTCTATAAAGTACTCTATTAGCTCTACTTAAAGAAAGGTCAAAATTTCGAGTTGGATCGTAAGAGCTTGGAGCTTTTGGAAGTCCTACAAGTATAGACACCTCTTTTAAGGTTAATGCATCTAAGTTTTTATGAAAATATCCAAGTGCCGCTGTTTTAATCCCATAATACCCATGCCCAAAATAGACATGATTAAAATATCTTTCTAGAATTTCCTCTTTTGTAAGCTCATTCTCTATTTTAAATGCTAAAAGTAACTCTTTTAGTTTACGTATTATCTTTTTTTCTCTTGTTAAAACTGTATTTTTAACTAACTGTTGAGTAATAGTACTTGCACCTTCTACTAACTTCATCGCTTTTATATCTTTAATAATAGCTCTAAAAATAGCCTCAAAATTTACACCATTATGCTCAAAAAAAGAAGTATCTTCAATAGCTACAAGTGCTTCAATAACACGAGCAGGAATCTCATCATAAGTTGCATACAATCTATGATGTTTCTCAAAAATATTGGCAACAAGGTCACCATTTCTATCGTATATTTGAGTACTTAGTTTTGGATTATAATCTATAATTTTATAAGCATCAAACCGTACTTGAGAATACAAATAAATCATTCCCGCAGTTACAACAAAAACACCCGTAAAAAATATTGTTATTAAATATTTCATAGCCTAAACTCCCTATTCTTAAACCCTGAGTTTATCAACTCTTTTGTATACTCTTCTTTTGGATTTGCTATAACCTCTTTTAGATTACCACTTTCTATGATACTGCCCTCTTTTATGATTGCTATCTCTTCACACAACTCTTCAACTGCATCTATATCATGGGTAACAAATATTAACTTAAAACCATGCTCTACATGTAGAGCTTTTAAAAGCTTCAAAATCGCCTCTTTACTCTTTATGTCAAGCGCTGTTGTTGGTTCATCTAAAAGAAGTAGTTTAGGCTTTACATGTAAAGCAAATGCAATGACAACACGTTGAAGCTGTCCGCCACTTAGCTCACTTGGAAATCTGTCTAAAAAGCTATGTTCAAGTCCAACCATATCAAAATACTTTTTTGCCTCATCACGTTCAACTAAAAACTGATCTATTATCTTTGTTAGTGGAGACAAAGCAGTAAAGGGGTTTTGGGGAACAAGAGCAACACTCTCACCTCTTTTAACTTCCAATCCGTCTAAATCCATCTCTACATGTAAAGATTTTGGCAACATCCCCAAAAATGCTTTAAGACTCAAACTCTTACCACTTCCGCTCTCACCAATAAGAGCAAATGAGTTTTTAAAACTAAAGCTAATGTCAACTAGATTTTTTTCATTTGTACTAATTTTTAGCTTCTTACATGTAAACATTAAACAGCCTTTCTAAATCAGCTAGACTAACATCAACTCGAGGAATAATTCTAAGTATTGGTTTTTCTACAGTTGGAGGACGAATTGCTCCAACTAAAAAACTTTTTTGTTTTAACTTCTCTTGCATATCTAAAACAGCTTCTGAACTCTCCATCTCATAGGCAAAAATAAGTCCTTGCATATCTACGTTAAAATGCTTTTTTACCAACTCTTGACGCTCTTTTATCTCTACATGTAAAGCTTTTTTATGTTTCATCATATAGAGCATACCTTGATGAGCTAATTCAATATCTATCAATGATGGAGCCGTAGCATACACTAGAGATTTTGCTCTATTTTGTAAAAACTCTACTATATGCTTTGAAGCCAAGATATACGCACCATAGCTTCCATAAGCTTTTCCTAGCGTTCCCATTTTTATGTGATTTGGTTTTGGAGTGATACCAAAAAGTTCAAATACTCCTAAAAGTTTTTCTCCAACTACTCCACTACTGTGAGCTTCATCTACTATTAAAATGGTGTTTTTGTATCTGTCTATGATATCAAATATCTCTTTTTTCAGTAAATTTCCACTCATAGAATAGATACCTTCTACGGCTATTATGGCTCTTTTGTAACTACTGTTTTTTAAAATTTCTTCAAGCTTTTCTGGGTTATTATGTTCAAAAGTCACTACTGTAGTATCAACAAGTTTTGAAGCTAAAATTCCACTTGCATGATACTCTTCATCAAGAATTAGAATATCACCTTTTCTTGGAAGTGCTTCAATGAGAGCTAAATTTGCCAAAAACCCACTTCCGGCTAAAATTGCATCTTCAAAACCATTGTGTCTACATAGAAACTCTTCAAAATCTTTGTGTATTTGGTGGTAGCCATTGACAACTTGTGAAGCTTTTGGAGCGTGATTTTTAAAAATCTGTACACGAGCAACTGCACGAGTCAAAAGTTGTGGTTTAGATGAAAGTCCTAAATAATCATTTGATGCTAAATCTATTAAGTTCCCATCATACAGTGTTCTCTCTCTAAATCTATTTGATTTTTTGATAGCTTTTAGCTCTTTAGAGTACATCTTCATCCTCTAAAAATGGCAAAAGTTTCTCTACACAAAGCCCCATTGCAGTACTCTCATAACCTCTTACCTCTTTAATGTAAGATTTACAAAAACCCTCAACCATACAAGCTCCAGCTTTGCCTTTCCAATCATCGCCTTTTAGGTACTTTTCAAGAGCCTTTTTATCAAACTCAGCAAAAACATAATCAGTACTAGATAGATCTATGAATTCAAGTTTTTTTGATTTAAAAACCATACATGTAAGGATAGAAACTACCCCTCCACTTTGAGTTAGTAAAATCTCTCTTGCATCATCTACATCTTTTGCTTTTCTAAGCAGTTTGTTCTTACATGTAACAACAGTATCCGCACAGAGTACTGGCATATCAAGTCCAAACTCTTCTACATAAGAATTCATCTTACCCATAGTAGCACGGTATACAAAGTGAATAGGGTTTTTTATAGTTAAGCTCTCTTCATCAAAACTTGCACCTCTTTGTATAAAATCGATGCCATTGTCTTTTAGTATTTTAGCCCTTGTAACCGAATTTGAACCTAAAACTATAGTTTGCATTAAAATCCTCTAATGATAACACCAATATAAGCTGCTATCAAAGTCAATATAAAGTTCAAAGGAATTAAACTATCTACTATTAAACCAAGGTTTTCATGAACTTCAAAAAACTCTCTAGTCTTAAAAAGTCTTCTTGCATTCATCAGTTTTGTGTACATGTAAACAAAGTTAAAGGCGATAAAAACCCAAAGGGCCTCTTTTACATGTATAAGTAAATAAAGTGTTGGACTAGCATACTCAAACCCAAGTCCAATACTCATAGTAAGTGATGCAGATATAATAAGAATCATGATTCCAAACAGATAATAAAAGTACCTTTCAAGGATTCTTATGCACCTACTGTATCTTACAGCTTCATCATCTACAGCCATTAAAGTTGGTTTTATGATAAATCTAATCATGAACATACTACCAATTAAAAAGGCAGCACTTATAACATGCAAAAAAACAATAATTCTGCCAAAATCACCAAATAGACTTATCAAAAACTCTTGCATTTACAATGCTTTCTTTGCAAACTCTAAAGCAACTTTTTTAGCTTCTTCTACCTTTGAGGCATCACGACCACCAGCTTGTGCAAAGTCAGGTCGTCCTCCGCCTCCTCCACCAACTACAGGAGCAACTGTTTTTATCCAATCACCTGCTTTTAGTGGAACATTTTTAACGCCAGCAGCAATAAGAACTTTGTCACCTTTTACTTGGAAAAGTAAAATCGCAACTTTCTCTTTTTGGTTTTTAAAATCATCTATTGCTTTTTTAATATCACCTGCACCTAGCTCGTCTACAATAAGCTCAACACCGTTAACAGTCTCACTTTTAACCTCTTTGCCAGAGTTAGCTTCAAGTGCTTCAACATCTGCTTTTAGAGTTTTTATTTCATTTCTTAATTTTTCAATCCCAATAAGTGGGTCTTTATGTTTCACAGCCTCTTTTACTTGTGCTAATTTCTCTCTTAAAGATTTTGTATACTTCAAAGAACTCTTTCCACAAATAGCTTCAATTCTTCTTACTCCAGCGCTAACTCCACTCTCTTTAGAGATAATAAAACTTCCAATTTGAGCCACGTTTTTCACGTGAGTTCCACCACAAAGCTCTACACTAGCATCACCAAAACTTACTACTCGAACCTCATCACCATACTTTTCACCAAACAGAGCCATAGCTCCACTTTTCTTCGCGTCATCTACGCTCATCACTTTAGTTTGGCTGTCCTCACCTAAAGCAATTACCCCATTTACAAAATCTTCTACTTTAGTTATCTCTTCACTACTCATAGCTTTTGGATGAGAAAAATCAAATCTTAGCTTATCAGCTTCAACTGAACTACCCGCTTGTGCAATGTGATCACCCAAAATATTTCTCAAACCACTATGAAGTAGGTGTGTTGCCGAGTGATGTTTTTCTATTTCATTTCTTGAAACGTTTACTTTTAGCTCAATAGTGTCATTTACATGTAGAGGTTTTTCAAGCTTCACTTGTGAAAGATTAAGCCCAAAAAACTTCTGTGTATCTGTAACACTACCAAATCCAACTATCTCTCCACTATCTCCACACTGTCCACCACTCATAGCATAAAATGGTGTTTCGTGTAACATCATCCAACCACTTTTTTCTAAGCTCTTTACCTCTTTAAAATCATCATCCAAAAGTGCAACTATATTTGCTTTACATGTAGTGTTTTCATAACCTACAAAATCATTATGTCCAATTCTTTCCAATAGTGCTTTAAAATCTCCACTTGCAGCTCTGTCCCCACTTCCTTTCCAAGAAGCTTTTGAGCGCTCACGTTGAACTTTCATTAGTTCATCATACTTTGCAGTGTCTACTTTTAGACCCTTGTCTCTTAGCATGTCTTCAGTCAAGTCAAGTGGAAAACCACAAGTATCATAAAGTTTAAATGCCACTTCTCCACTAAAAGTATCTTTTGTATTTTTAAGTTCACTCTCAAAGATTTCAAGCCCAGAAGCAATAGTTACTAAAAACCGCTCTTCTTCAAGTCTAATCTGTTCTGAAAGTGCATCTTTTTTCTCTATTAAATACGGATACTGCTTACCCATCAAAGAGTTCAGAGTATCTAAAAGTTTATACATAAAAGGCTCACGAATACCAAGAAGGTAACCATGACGAACAGCACGACGAGTAATACGACGAAGCACATAACCACGCCCCTCGTTTGAAAAGTTAGTACCTTGTGCCAGTAAAAATGCAGTTGATCGGATATGGTCGGCTATAACTCTATAACTTGCCCCTGTTTTATACTCATAATCCTTGCCACAAAGCTCTGCTACTTTGTCTATAAGCGGCATAAACTCACTCGAATCATAGTTGCTTAGTTTTCCCTCTTTAACAGCAATAACTCTTTCAAGTCCCATTCCTGTGTCAATAGAAGGCTTTGGAAGTGGAGTTAAAGTGCCATCTTTACTTCTCTCATACTGCATAAAAACTAAGTTCCAAATCTCTAAAAATCTGTCTCCATCGCCGCCTAGATAATCCTCTTCGCCCGAAAAGTTTTCACTCCCTTGGTCAATAAAAATTTCACTACAAGGTCCACAAGGTCCAGTATCACCCATCTGCCAAAAGTTATCCGCATCACCAAAACGTTTGATTCGTTCAAGTGGAACATGTTTTTGCCAAAGTTTTTCTGCTTCATCATCACTAGTGTGAACTGTTACCCAAAGCTTCTCTTTCGGAAATTTTAAAACTTCTGTTACAAACTCCCAAGCATTTGCAATTGCTTGCTCTTTAAAGTAATCACCAAAAGAGAAGTTACCCATCATCTCAAAAAAAGTATGATGACGTGCCGTGTAGCCTACGTTATCAAGGTCATTATGCTTACCACCAGCTCGTATACAAGTCTGACAGCTAGTAGCTCTTGGAGGGTTTGGTCTTGGTATTTCTCCTGTAAAAATGCTCTTAAAAGGTACCATTCCAGCGTTTACAAAAAGTAGTGTTGCATCATCAGGAACAAGCGGTGCACTAGGTACTAGTTTATGCCCTTTGTTCTCAAAATAGTTCAAAAATTCAGCTCTTACGTCCATCGATTTTATCCTATATATTTTAATTGACTTATTTTATCGAAAAAAGCTGAATAAAAACCATAAAACCTTTTTTCTATTTTTTTTTAAGTAAAATTGGGATAGTATCAATAATCAATTTCTTACCTCTGAGCGAATAACTTACATAAGAATACTTAATAATTTGGAAATATAATGAATAATATAAAAGGTGATATTTTTGGTGGTGTAACGGCTGCTATAATTGCTCTTCCACTAGCTCTTGCTTTTGGGGTTGCTAGTGGTGCAGGAGCAATTGCTGGGCTATATGGGGCTATAATACTCGGTTTTATTGCCTCACTTTTTGGTGGAACTCCAACTCAAATTTCAGGACCAACAGGACCTATGACTGTGGTTTTTGCAAGTGCTATTGCACTCTTTGCTGGTAACATAAATGCTGTTATGAGTGTAGTTTTTTTAACAGGTCTTTTCCAAATAGCTTTTGGCATTTTTAAGCTAGGAAAATATGTAAGGTATATCCCCTACCCTGTAATTTCAGGTTTTATGAGTGGTATAGGCTTAATCATTATCATTTTACAAATAAATCCATTTATAGGATTAGATGGTGATAGTTCAGTTATAAAAACACTATACAATTTGCCTTTTAATTTATCTTATATAAACACTCAAGCATTAATCATAGCGGCTTCTACATTAGCTATAACAGTTTTTACTCCAAAAGCAATCTCTAAGATAATTCCTTCCCCACTTATAGCACTTGTGATTATGACTACTATTAGTATCTCATTAGGATTTGATATAAAAACCATAGGTGAAATTCCTACTTCACTTCCTTCTTTTAACTTTCCTACATTTGAGATAAATCAAACAAAAGATATTATAATTTTAGCTTTTACTCTAGCTATCCTTGGTTCTATCGATACTCTTTTAACCTCTTTAGTGGCTGATTCTGTGAGCAAAACAAAACATAATTCAAATAAAGAATTAATAGCTCAAGGTGTGGGCAATACCTTAGTCTCTTTAGTAGGTGGATTAGCTGGGGCAGGAGCTACTATGAGAACAGTTATAAATGTTAAAAGCGGAGGAAAAACGAGGCTTTCAGGTATCATACATTCTCTTACAATTTTGTGTGCTGTACTGTTTATGGCTCCTATTGTTTCACAGATACCTCTTGCTTTATTGGCTGGTATTTTAATGAAAGTTGGAATTGATATACTTGATTATAAGTTTTTAAGAATCATAAAAAATGCTCCTAAATATGACCTTTATGTAATGGTTGTAGTATTTTTATTAACTGTTTTTGTAGATTTGATTATGGCTGTTGGAACGGGTATCGTATTGGCTTCTCTTCTCATAGTTTATAGAATTTCAAAAGAATCAAATATACAAACCATAGAATGCAAAGAAACAGAGCTTCAAGATGAAAAATCACACACTAGAATACTAAACATAAATGGTGCTTTTTTCTTTGGTTCAGCATCTATCTTTGAAGACCAAGTAAATGAAGTTTTAGATACTAAACACCTGATTATTAACTGTACCAATACTCCTTTTATAGACTTATCAGCTATATTTGCACTTGAAGATATGATATCTAAACTAAATGATCTTAACATAAAAGTTTCTTTAGTTTTAAAGAAAGAACATATTGAAAAAATTATCAAAGTGGATAAAGCTCATATTTTTGATAATGTTGAGATGCATGAACACATAAAAGATATAAAAAACTAATTAAAAATATAAATAATTCTCTAAATTTTTATCCTCCCAAAAGCTTATTTTAAGTATAATCCATCTAATTTTACTTCACATATAAGGCTGCACAATGAAGATTCCTTTTATAGACCTGAAAACCCAATATGAAACATACAAAGAAGAGATAAACAAAGAAGTTCTTGGAGTTATGGAATCTACTCAGTTTATTTTTGGGCCACAAGTTACTAAGCTAGAAAATGGTTTAGCAAAGTTTACTGGTGCAAAGCATGCTATAAGCTGTTCTAGTGGAACGGACGCACTTATCTTAGCTCTTTTAGCACTTGATGTAAAAGCAGGTGATGAGATTATCACTACTCCATTTACTTTTATAGCTACGGCTGAAGTTATTGCACTTCTTGGAGCTGTTCCTGTTTTTGTAGATATCTGCGATATGAATTACAATATAGACTTTACTAAAATTGAAGAAAAAATCACATCAAAAACAAAAGCTATCATGCCAGTTTCTCTCTACGGTCAAACTTCAAACATGGATAAAATAAACGAGATAGCTGAAAGACACAATCTTCCTGTTATAGAAGATGCTTGTCAAAGTTTTGGGGCAGAGTTTAATGGCAAAAAAAGTGGAAATCTTAGTACCATAGGATGTACAAGTTTCTTCCCATCTAAACCTCTTGGTTGTTATGGAGATGGAGGAGCCTTATTTTGTAATGATGATGCACTAGCAGAGAAAATACGTTCAATCCTAAACCACGGACAAGGTAAACGTTATGAGCATAAATACATAGGTATCAACGGTCGCATGGATGCTATGCAAGCAGCAATTTTAAATGTAAAACTAAATCACTTTGAAGATGAAATTGAGAAACGTATAGAGATAGGAAGTCGATATAGTAAACTTCTTGAAAACTGTGAAGAGCTAAAAACTCCATCTGTTTTTGAAGATAGAACTTCTGTTTATGCTCAATACTCAGTTTTATGTAAAGACAGAGAAACACTAAGTAAAAAATTAAATGACGCAGGAATCCCAACAGCAGTCCACTACCCAATCCCACTTCACCTACAAGAGGCATTTGCATATCTTGGAGGAAAAGAGGGAGACTTCCCAGTAAGTGAGAGAGTTGGAAAAAGCATTATGTCTCTTCCAATGAGTCCATTTTTAACAAAAGAGCAACAAGATATGGTTGTTGCAACAATAAAGGCATAAGCATGGTAAAAGTAGCACTAATTGGACTAGGATCTATGGGTCAAAACCACTACAGAGTTTTAAAATCACTTACAGGAATTGAGATTACAGCACTTTGTGACATAAAGCAGACTCGTGATTATGATGAGCCATTTTTTACAGATTTGGATGAAATGCTCGAAACTGCAGAATTTGATGCAGCAGTTATAGTCGTTCCTACTTTTTTACATAAAGAAGTTGCTATCAAGTGTCTTAACAAAGGTAAGCACCTTTTTATTGAAAAACCAGTAGCTTCAACAGTAGAAGAGGCAAAAGACATACTTGAAGCTGCGAAGAAAAACAATGCAAGAGTATGTGTAGGATATATCGAAAGATTTAATCCAGTAGTAGAACAACTTAAAAATGAAATTGCGAATAGTGAAGTTTACTCTATAGGCATTACTCGCGTTGGTCCATTTCCTCCACGCATAGCAGATGTTGGAATACTTACAGACCTTTCAGTGCATGATATAGATTTAATTCGTTACATAACAGGTAAAGAAATTCTAAACACTACTATATATAAATCTCAAAAAATTCACAACCACCACGAAGACAATGCTATTCTTTCGTTTGAACTTGAAGATGAAGTAGTTGCGAGCATTACGACTAACTGGTTAACTCCATTTAGAAAAAGAACTATTGAAGTTGCAACTAAAGATGCTTACTTTGAAGCAAATCTTATGGAGCAAGACTTAACAGAGTTTTCAGAGTATCAGAAAAATAATTCTTATGTAATCAGAAAATGTATGGTTAAAAAAGAGGAGCCACTAGTGCGTGAACTCAAAGCTTTTAGAAAATTTGCAAAAACTGGTGAGCGTCATGGACTTTGTACTATTGAAGATAGTATGATAACTCTGGAGATTTCATCAAGTAAATGAATAAAGCCTTAGTATTATTAAACATGGGAGGACCAAACTCCCTAGATGAAGTTGAAGTTTTTCTAAAAAACATGTTTAATGATAAAAATATAATTACTGTAAAAAGTGATTTACTTCGCTCACTTATATCTTTTATGATAGTTACAGCAAGAAAAAAAGAAGCACGTTCAAACTATGCCAAAATTGGTGGAAAATCACCAATAGTTGGTTATATAAAACAACTCATAGAGAAACTACAACTTGAATTTAAAGACACTTATGTAACTTATGCTATGCGTTATACTCCTCCATTTGCACAAGATGTAGTTGAAGAACTCAAGCAAAAAGGTATAACAGAAGTAACACTTCTACCACTCTACCCTCAGTACTCAACTACAACAACAAAGTCATCTTTAGAAGATTTTAAAGAAGCTCTTGAACCTCTACATGTAAAGACTCTTCAAGTTGACAGATTTTATGAAAATAGACTCTATAACGAGCTACTTGTAGAAAGGATAGAAGAGCAGTTAAAAAATAAAAATTCGCAAGAATTTGAACTCATCTTTTCAGCACACTCTTTGCCTCAAAGCATAGTTGACAAAGGCGATGCGTATCAAAAAGAGATCCTTTTACATGTAGAGCTTCTAAAAAATATATTAAAAGAAAAAAACATACTTTTCAAAGATATTCATGTTGCATATCAATCAAAACTTGGACCAGTAAAGTGGCTAGATCCATCTTTGGAAGATAAACTAAAATCTCTTACATGTAAACAAATCATCATCTCACCTATATCCTTTACCCTAGATAATTCAGAGACAGAATTTGAACTCTCTATGGAGTACAAAGAAGTAGCAGATGAGCTTGGATTTGAAAAGTATTTAGTAGCTAAATGCCCAAATGACTCTGACAAGTTTGTTCAAGCGATTACTCAAATAGTAACAGATATCTAGAAAATTGCCTTTCTAAAATTTAAAGATATAGAGTCTACTCAGAGATAACCAAATACCCCTCTTCTACCAAACGTAAAACAACCTCTTTAAATACAGGAACTGCACTCATAGAAGCAAAATAGTGATATTTATTTTTAGGCTCGACCACTAAAACACCTATTGTAAAATTGTTCTTTTTATCATTAGCAAATCCAAAAAAAGAGCTATTGTATCTTCTTGCATAACCACCCTTCTCTGCGATATGTGCAGTCCCAGTTTTACCACCAATAGTAAGACCATCTACTTTAGCTTTTACACCCGTTCCTTTTTGAACAGTTTTTATCAAAATACCCTGCATTCTTTTTGCAACAGATATAGGAATAACCTCTTTCTCCCCATCTCTAACAATAGGGTATTTTGTACCATCATCACCTTTGAAATAAGAAGCTATATACGGTGTGACCATTCTCCCTTTGTTATTAAAAACATTATATGCATTTAAAACTTGTATAAAAGTAGAAGTCATACCATAACCATAACCCACGGTTCCTTTATAAGTCTCAGATCTAAACTTATGAAGAGGAGGAATTGAGCCTAACTTTTCATAAGGTAAGTCTATCTGTGTTTTTTGTGTAAATCCAAAATCTTTTAACCCTTGATAAAATTCTATGGCATCAAGTTTTTGTGATAATTGAATCATACCTACATTACTCGAATGAACTATAACGTCTTCTGCACTCAACCACTCATAATCATGAGTATCTCGAATAATTTTTCTACCTAACTTATACTTTCCGCCATAAATACGAACTAAGTCATATGGGTTTACTTTTTTCTCTTTTAATAAAATAGCAAAGGTAATTGGCTTCATAACTGACCCAGGCTCATATGCATACTCAACCGCAGTGACATTTAAGTTTGGATAGTCACTTCTACGTATAAAATCAGGGTCATATCTATTTGATGAGGCAAGAGCTACAATAGCACCACTTTGAGAGTGCATAACTGATACTACTATCTCTTTTGCAGCTAAACTCTTTTTATACTTATCTAAAACATCTTCTAACATCTTTTGAAGCTTCAAAGAAATAGTTGTATGAATATCAAGCCCATTTATTCTTCTACTAGATATACTATCACGGTTTAAAATTATACTGTTCGATATATCTCTGCTACCAATAACAAGTGTATCTTGAATAGATAAAAGCTTATCTTCATAATAACGCTCCAAACCTTTCACACCCATCACTTTAGTAATGCCATCTTTCTCTATCTTTTTTACATATCCTATAACAGGAGTAAGAGTTGTTTTCACAGGATACACTCTTCTCTCACCACTTTGAACTATGCTAAGACCATGTAAAAAAGAAATACCTTTTTTGGCATCATGATATGTTTTAAAAACACCAAGTCTAAAAAGCTTTCTTGCCAATACTTTTAGGTGTTTTGCACTTTTAGGATTTATTTTATAGGAAAGTACCAAACTACCTTTTCTTGAAAGTATTCTTTTTTTAACTCTAACTTTGTCATCTCCACTATACAGAGAGTAGAGATTTACAAATAAATCAAGCTTATCTGGATCTACGTTTTTTGTGTTAATTACGGCTTTATAAAGTTTTTTACTAGATGCTACTTTGAAGTTATCATTGCTTATAACATTTCCACGAGTAGCATGAATTTGTTCTTTGTAGGTAAGTCTTGGAAGTCGTCTATCTATCTGAGCCCAGTAAAAAAGAGTACCCAAAAATATAACAAATCCAAGTGTAACTATAGCAAATAGAAATAATATTTTTATTTTACGGGTATCTTTTTGTTCCATATATTGAGTATATCTAAAAGTAGCTTACAGTTGAGTTCTTGCAATCTCTTTATAAGCACTAAGTGCTTTGTTTCTTATCTCTAACATCACTTTCATACTCGTCTCAGCCTTACCTATAGCAAGTGCTGCCTGATGAAGATTTTTAACTTCTCCAGTAGCAATGTCTGCCATAGCTTTATCTGCTATTACTTGTGTT
>DQTM01000277.1 GCA_015662785.1 Sulfurospirillum arcachonense
AATTTTTCATCTAACTCATCAATTTTTTCTTCTAACTCTTCTGCTAAAAGCTCAAGCTCTTCATGAATCTCTGCTAAAGCCTCTTCTGCTCGTCCAATGTCTCCATGCTCTTTGTAAGTACGGTTTCCTTTTGTAAGGATACCACCAAGCTTAGCAGAAGAAGTTCGTCCAAATAATGCACCTAAAATAGCAATGCCTGTATCTATCATAGATTTACTAGCATCTGCTTTTTCTTTCGCTACTTTGTCTTGAGCTCGTTGTAGGCGTTTCATGAGTGTTTTTTCTTTTTTTTCATAACGCTCTTGTAGTGCTTCTATCTCTTTTTCTTTCTTTTCATCTAAAATATCTTTTAGACGGATTTTAAAGTCAGATAGTGACTCGTTTGGCTTCGAGTTTAATCTAGGAGAGGTCGTTTTAAAAAGTTTTAAACGTTTGTTTTTGTAAATCCAATCAATAAGCTTTTTTCTGTTTTTCTTTAAGCCTTTGTCTTCAGATATATCAGAGCTTAAAGGGGCATAAGAGGCATTAGATGGTTTAGAGCTAGAGTACTTTGGACAGCTCTCTAATAGCTCTGCATCCTCCCAATCTATCTCATTCTCTTCATAGAGTTCCAGGTTAAGACAGAGTTCATGCTTTTCATCAATCTCTTTGCTTTGCAAGAAATAATGAATTTCAACTTTGGCTTGAAGTGTGGGTCTAAAGTTGTTTTGACCTGTGACATCAATGGCATACTTTTGTTCGATGCTTTTGTCTATGTGTATAAAGTTTTCAAAGCCTGTCTCTTTCTCTGCTTTGCTCACAAGTGTTTGAGGTTTAGAAGTTTTTTTACCTGCCATAAGTTGTGAAATCTCAGTAGCTTTTAAAGGTCCTTTTAGGTAAGACATTACCCAGCGTGTTGAGAAGATTCTAATGTCATCTAAGTGTGCAGATTTTAAAAAGAAAGTACGTTTTTTGAGATTAGCTAAGAGATTTTTGATTTCTGACTTTGAGTAGGTTGCCCCAACTTTTCCACCAAGCCCGTCAATAACACGTTCAATATCTTGGCTAGTTTGCAAGCGACCAATAAACCAAGTTCCAATATTTGAAAGCCCTTTGTAGTCAAGGTCAACAGGGTTTTGCGTACTTAGCACCACACCTGTACCAAAGGCTCTGGCTTGTTTGAGCAGTATCATCATAGGCTCTTTTGATGGTGGGTTTTTAGAGGGTGGGAAGTATCCATAAATTTCATCCATGTAAAGTAGGGCTTTCAGTGCTGAAGTCCCTGACTGTCTACGCATCCACGCAATATATTTGTTGAGTAAAATTGTTACAAAGAACATTCGTTCTTCATCGCTTAAATGGGCTATGGAGATAATGGCTATTTTTGCTTTTCCATTTTCATCATAGAGTAGTTTTTGAATGTCAAGGGCATCGCCTTGTAGCCAAGATGAAAAAGTTGGTGAAGCGATGATGGCATTAAACTTGGTAGCCAAGGCAAAACGTTTCTCTTGTGGATAAAAGCTCTCTAAGGGCAAAACGCCAATCTTTTCAAAGTCAGGAGCGATAATTTCACCTATAAGTTTTTCAAGGGAAATGCTTTGGCCTGCGGTCCATTTGTTAGCTAAGATTTGAGCAATAAGCAGGTACTCTTTTGAGCTAACAGGATCTGCGTCTATTTTGATAAGTGAGAGCAGAGAGCTAACCGTACTTTTTAGGTAAGAGGCAAAAGTATCAGCATCGTTTAAAACTTCAGTTGGTGGAGCATCAAGTGAGCCTAGGATATTGATGGAGATTCCAGCAGAGCTTCCTGGAGTATAAATAGTTTTTTCTATATTATGCAATTTGGCAACACGCTCTTCGTCTTGATAGTCACCTTTGATTCCTTTTTGCCACATAGAAGCAATCTTCTTGGCATAAGTTGCCACATCCTCATTTTTACTATTGGCTTCATCTTCTACCCAGGGTTCAAAATTTTTAGAGTTAAAGGTAGGGTCGGTTAAGAGTAGGTTTCCCATATCACCTTTTGGGTCAATAAGAATAGAAGGAATATTATCAAGTGTAGCCTCTTCAATAATGCCAATACCCAAACCCGTTTTACCAGAACCCGTCATACCAATAATGGCTGCATGAGTAGTAAAGTTTTTGTTTTTTAGTAAAGTAAGGATATCTGTGGCTTCTTGTGTTTTTTTATCAATATCACGACCAAGATAAAAGAGTCCAAGTTTTTCGTAGAGGTTCTTCATGAAATATATCCTTTAAAAATAGAATAGATATATCTTAACAAAATTTTAATTATGGAAGTATTACTACCCAAATCTCGAAAAAGAGAGTATGCCAACATGGCACCCATCTAAAGTATCAAAAGATACTTGAGCAAGCAGGTATAATTTATTTAAGATTTCCAGATCTAAAAAAGGATAAACAACACCATGTTGCTGCATAGGATTTGACAAGAGCTATTTTTAAGGGCATATAAGATAGAATAAAGCAAATTATTATCTCAAGGTTTTCTCCAATGATTGTTCCTATTGAACTTGTTCCTCCACAACCTGTAAGGTATGATATTACTATAGACAAGCTTCCCAAACTTATATTCAATACCAAAGTGGTCGTAGTCACAAATCCAACGGTTGCAGGTTTCCATCTTGAGACACTTTTAAGTCATATTCAGTCTCCTGAACTTTATGTGGTAACAATACCTGACGGTGA
>DQTM01000134.1 GCA_015662785.1 Sulfurospirillum arcachonense
ACACTATCATCCAAATAATTTTGAGATGAGATATTATTTGGATATTGAAAAAGAAAAGGTGTTGGCGACTAATTTTGTGTCTATGGAACAGAAGTCATTCCAGAGTCATTATATTTTTTGCTCTTGTGTAAAAATGAAAAAGGCAAATACTGTTAGAGAAGACAAAGAGGCTATTCCCTTTATGATACTTTGATCAAATTGCGTTATGGTTAAAAATGCGAAAAAGAGTGCTATTTGAATTGTACTTTTATTAGAGATTATTTTTTTTAAGATTTTCCAAATTAAGTTTGTATAAGCTATAAAACCAAATAGACCAAGAAAGAACAATATCTCTAAAATACTATTGTGTACACCGCTATAGTACTTGCCGCCTATTTTACCAATATCAGAAAATGTCATTAGTCCATTACCAAAAAGCAACTTTTGTTTTATCATATCTATAGTATGTGACCATATCTCAAATCTACAAGAGCTATATCCTTCAAGTAAGCTATTAAATCTCATAAGCAAATTTTGATTTGATATAAATATCATCACACTAATAGATAGAAAAAATATTAAAAAAAGTAACTGATACTTAGTGATCTTTTTATAATTTAATAAAAATAAAATAAAAGTAAATACTACAAAAAATAACCAAGAAGCTCTTGAATACGAAAACATCAAATTGAAAATAAAAATAAAGAAAATTATACTTAATAAAAAAACATCATTTTTTTCTAATTTAAACTGTTTTTTAAAGAGAATGAAGCCGATACTTAAAGACGCACCTAATGCCATAAACATTCCAAAAGTATTTCTACTAAATGTAGCTCCCGTTAATCCTACTTGAAGATCGCCTTCATTTCCTTTTATAAAATCATAATGAAAAATAGCTTGAAAAATTCCATCTACTCCTTGAAGTAACAATGAAATAAAAATAACAATTATTAAATTTTTTTTTGTAAAAAACTTTTCTTTGTAGAAGAATAATAGTATTAAAAATATAAATAGATATCTAAAAACATAATAAAATTCAGTTTTCCAAGAGAGATAAGTTGAAGTTGGACTCAAAAGGTTTGAAATTGTCATACTCAATATTACAAAAGAAAAAGCGATAAGAATAGTTTTTTGTTCATATATGATTTTTGTAAACTGAGTAACTTTTTTATTGGTAAATATATATATCAAGAAGAGTAAAATCATAAGAGCATAGCTTATTTGATAAAAAGATGTTTTCATAGGAATGAAAATTAGCCAGACAAAAAGAGATATTTTAAATAGTATATTTAAATTAAACATCATTTTTAAAAATTTTATTAAGTAAGTTTTGAGTAACTGTTTTTTCATTAAAGTAATTATGTGCCTTCTCCCAGCCTTTTTTGGCTATTTGCACTCTCTCTTTTTCATGTGACAAATAATATCCTATTTTTTCTTCAAAATCCTTATTATCTTCAAAATAGACTATCTCATCTTGTGAAAAAATTTCATCCAATTTTGGTATTTTAGGAGAGAAAACCAATACACCATTTGCCATTAAATGGATTATTCTATCAGATGAATACATACTAATATCATTTTTTCTACTATAATTAACTCCTATTTTAGAAGAGCCAATAGTTTTTAAGTAGCTACTTCCATCAACTATATCTGTTTTATTTAGTCCAAACAGTCCAAGCTTCAGATAGCCAAATGTCTCTTTTAAAAATTTGATAAATGGTTCCCTATCTTTATCATACCTTCCAATAAATATCAAATCATAATCATATTTTTTTGTTTCAAATGCTTTAAATATGTCGATTGAGTCATCACATAAATTTGGCATATAGTTACATTTTCGAAGTATTCTCTCTTCAATATTCATCTGCTTTAATTCAAGCGGATCTGTAGTGATAAAAAAGTTATCTAGTATCTCCAATCTAGAAGAGATATTGCTTAGATTAAAAATCCAGTCAACCCACCACATTGCAATTTTTATTTTTGGAAATAGTTTTTTAATTTCAATAAGAGTTTTATCTAAAATGAGTTCACTATGACCTAGTAGCAATAAATCGGGCTCTATATTTTTAATACTCTCTATTAAGTCCCTATTGACATATTTGATACCAAATTTCTTACTTTTAAAAATAGTTGCATTTTTTGCTATCTCTCTATAGCTAAAATCATAAACAAAATGATTGTTTCTAATTAATCCATTGCTTATTTTTCTATCTATTGCATAATAAACTGAACCTTTTTTTGATTCACTAAAGTTTGCACAATGAACTATTTTCATACTATCTCTTTTATTAAAGTATATATATCATTTACTGTGATATTTTGTGTACATTCATGATGTGTTGGACATACTGTCTTATAACACGGATAGCATTTTATATTTTCATCCGGTTTGGCATACAGATGATTTCCTCTATAGTTTTCAAATGCAACACAATGTTTTATATCAGTTGAACAAAATATAGTGATAGTTGAAGTTCCAACGCCAGCAGCAACGTGTGAAGGTCCACTATCATTTCCTATGTATAAATCAACAGTTTTTAAAATAGTTTTTAGTTTTATTAAATCGGTTTTATTTACATAGCTTATTGGGTAGTCTCTACACTCCTTTTTTATGTAAACACTATCTTCCTCTTCAAGTTGTGTTCCTATTAAGACAATTCCAAATTCATCTTTTAGTTTTAAAATAAGATTTTTATAATTCTCTTTACCCCACTTTTTACTTTCCCATCTTTTGCTAGAACCAGTTGAAATAGCGATTATTTTTTTATTACCAAATTTTGCAATAAGCTCTTCTTTTAATCCTTGATCTTCTTTAAAAGGAAGCTCAATGAGAGAGTACTTTTTAAAATACTCTTTGGCTTTTTCTTCTTCAACACCACAAGCTATTAGCATCTCATCTAAGCTTTTAGAGTGAGTTTTGATTTTAAATATTTTTTGAAAAAGATTAAAAGATTTATTTATGGTTTTTTCTTTATTTATTGAAAGGTTTATAAAATGTGAAGGCTTGTTGCATTGAAGGTTTATAACCAAATCAAATTTTTTATTAGGAATTTTTTGAATAGTTTTTAAAACTCCTATGTGCAGAATATAATCATCAAAATAATTAGTATCTTTATATAACTCTTTACCCACACCAGTAGTTACAAAAGTTATATTAGCATTTTTGAAAAAATGTCTTATTGCCCTAAAAGTAGGCTCAAGAGTAACTAAATCACCAAGTGCTGTAAATCTTATAATTAGTATATTCATGATTTTAAAAATTCTACTATTTTAGAGCATGATTGGCCGTCACCATAAGGATTTACCGCTTTGCTCATTGAGTTGTAAGCATCTTTTGAATTAAGAAGCTTTGTCACTTCTTCAACAATAACTTTAGTATCTGTGCCAACTAGCTTAACCGTTCCTGACTCTATTGCCTCAGGACGTTCAGTAGTATCTCTCATAACAAGGACAGGTTTCCCCATACTTGGAGCTTCTTCTTGAATTCCTCCAGAATCAGTTAGTATAATATACGATTTACTCATCAAATAAACAAATTGTTCATACTCTAAAGGTTCTATAAGGTGAATGTTTTTGACACCTAAAAGAGTTCTCTTTATGGGCTCTCTTACATTTGGATTTAAGTGCATAGGATAGACGATATCTATATCTCTATTTTTTAAGGCCACTGTTTTTAGAGCTTCGCAAATATTTACAAACCCTTCCCCAAAATTTTCTCTTCGATGTCCTGTAACCAAAATAATCTTTTTTTTGTCTTCAAAATTTAACCCTATGCTTTCAAACATTATATCTATTTTCTTTTTTAGTTTAGCATCTTTCCTTATTTTTTCAAGTATTAAAAACAGAGCATCAATAACCGTATTTCCTGTTATAATTACATTTTTTTCATCTATGTTTTCATTGATTAAATTTTGTTTTGATTTAAATGTTGGAGCAAAATGATACCTGGTTAAACATGAGGTAAGTTTTCTATTTGCCTCTTCTGGCCAAGGTGAATAAATGTTACCAGTTCTTAGTCCAGCCTCAATGTGAGCTATGTCTATCTTTTGATAATACGCGGCAAGTGAAGTTGCAAATGTTGTTGTGGTGTCTCCATGAACAAAAACGATATCAGGCTTCAGCTCTTCTAAAACTTTTTTCATGCCGTTAAGTACATTTGAAGTTACATCATATAAATCTTGATTTTTTTTCATAATGTCTAAATCATAATCAGGTTTTATCTCAAAAAGATTTAAAACTTGATCTAACATTTCCCTATGCTGAGCTGTTACACACACTTTTGTATTAAACATATCAGGATACTTTTTAAACTCTTTTATAAGAGGTGCCATTTTTATCGCTTCAGGACGTGTACCAAAAACTATCAGAATTTTTTTCATAATACTCTTTTATATTCGTTAATAACACTTTTTGCTATTGTGTTCCAGTCAAAATTTTCCTTTACTACAGTAGAGGCATTTTGACCCATTTTTTTATAATCACTATTTAGCAGTAAATCAATTTTTAAAGCCAAATCTTTAGGATTTCCTGGCTCACAAAGATAGCCTGTATAGTTATCTTTTATTAACTTAGGAATTCCACCGACTCTTGTTCCAACCAAAGGTAAAGATGCAGCCATAGCTTCAAGCCCACTTATGCTCGTTGCCTCCATTAAAGATGGCAAAATAGACAAATCAGAAGCACTATAATACTCTATTATTTCATCATGTTCTTTGGACCCAAGCATAAAAAACCTATCTTTAAAGTTTTTTTCTAAAATTGATTTTATCTCATTAAACTCTTCTCCATCTCCAATAAAAAGGAGTTTTAAATTTTTATTTTTTATAAATTGTGTTGCAAGCGCTAGATATTTAACACCATTTTTCCAAACCATTCTTCTTGTCACTATTGCCAATATATCTTCATTTTTCAAGTTAAGATTTTTTCTTATCTTTGCTCTATTGTCCAAATTTCTTTTAAATTTTTCACTAACTACACCATTGGGAATATATGCTTTTATAGCTTCTATCTCAAATGGAATTTTTAACAATTCTTCACTTGGAGCTAAAAACAGTTTAGGTTTTTTAAAGAGTTTCTTTAAAAGAGGTATACGATATCCTCCTTTTTTTATTCTTTTAAGATAGCCAGATGTATGATTTGTATAGACTAAAGGTATGTTTTTTACATTGTAAAATTCCAGAGGTCTCATACCATGTATATGGATCAAATCAGGATTTATTTTTTTCAAATGCTTTTTGATATAACGATTTATTTGCAAACCGTAACTCATTCCTGTGAACTTTAAATCTACTCTATATACATCCATGCCATCAATTTTTTCAAATAGATCCCTTCCTTCAACTGCTCTAGTTATGATGGTTATTTGACAATTATTTTTTATAAGTGCACGAGAAAGTTCGTACACATGAGCAGTTATTCCTCCCACAGTAGGGATAAAATCTAAAGAGACCATTAAAATATGCATTTACTTTTCCAAACTTTTATATACTTTTATGGTTTTTTCTACCATTTGCTCAAGCGAAAAATACTCTTTTACATAGCTAAATCCATCAAAGCTTAAATTTTTAGCTTTAATTATTTGCTTTGCAAGGCCTTCCTCGTCACCAACTTCTACAAAATATCCATTTGTGTTTTCTATTATTATATCCAATACTCCACCATGTTTTGTAGCTATCACTGGGGTATTTAGAGCTATTGCTTCAGCAACACTCCTTCCAAAGCTTTCAGGCTTTTTTGAACTACTTGTCACAACACTGCTAATATGATATATCTCAGCAATTTTTTCTTGACTCCCTGTAAAAACAATATTTGCATCCAAAGAACTGGCTAGATTTTTTAAATTTTCAAAGTATTTTTGCTTATCAGCTCTAACACCACCAACAATTAATCCTACTACATTTGGAAACTTTTTTTGAACAAGACCAATAGCTTTTATAAAAGTTTCTAAATCTTTAAGCTGAGTGATTCGTCCGACAGTAGAAACTATAAATTTGTTATTTAAATCAAATCTACTTTTAAACTCTTTTATAAAATTTTCATCAAGTTTTTCCGCACTGAATTTTACTAAATCAATACCCCTAGGTATAATAGTGATTTTATCTTCTTTAATATTATAATGCTGTTGTATATACTCTTTGATAGCCCCACTAACACAGATAATTTTATCAGCTTTTGTCATAATGCGACTATAAAAGCTTACAGAATTAAAGCCATGAACAGTAGAAACAAGAGGTATTTTTAAATTTTTATTTGCAAAATAGACCAACCAAGCAGGAACTCTGCTTCTTGCATGTAAAATATCGGGGTTTAGCTCTTTTAATATTTTGCGCAAAACAAAAACTCTCCAAATAGCACTAAAAGGATTTTTGCTGCAAATATCAAATTCTACATGCAGACTATCCTTTTCTAACTGTTTTACCAGCTTTCCGCCGTTACTTATAACTACAGATTCAAATCCTCTTTTTGCAAGTTCTCGTCCAAGCTCTACAGTACCACGCTCAACACCACCCTCATTGAGTTCTGGTAAAAGCTGAACTATCTTCACGAAAAAACCTTTTTTGCATATCTGCTAAAATCTATCTTTTTATTCGAATTGCCTATTTTGCCATCAAAAATATGAAGAAAACCATTTTTTTCTAAAGTTTGTGTCATTTTATAAAATTTATTATCTTTTCTCTCATCAATTGGCAATACCTC
>DQTM01000219.1 GCA_015662785.1 Sulfurospirillum arcachonense
CCTGAACTATTTAAGATTTCACCCGATGCGTTTCGGGCTTATGCTTTTGATAAAGTGGAACAACGTGGTGGAACTTGACATATAAAGATAAGAACTAATCTATGTAAAAAATAATAGGCAGCTGATACTATTTTTTATGATTTAATATATTGAAGCTTACACTGTTTTAGTATAGCATTGATTTTACTCTTTTCAATATCATGATTAGAATTTGTATGTAAGTCATCATCTATTACGATAAGGGAGTACTTTATCATCCTAGCAATAAAGGCCACAAAGGCTTCTTTATCATAATTAGACTTTACAATAAACTCTTTAGCTATATCTTCAAGTTTATTACCTGTAAAGTATCGTATCTTTGGAATAGAATAAGGAATAGTGAAATCACCCACAACAAAAGTGGTTTTTTCATACTGTAGTGCAGTGATAACAACTTTAGAGGGGTATGTAACAATGATATCTGACAAATCCATAATATCATGTATATTCATATCCTTTATAAAGTTTACTGTGGGGAAGTCAGATGGGTTGATAAGTATTTTTTTAGTCTGCTCCATACTCATAGGGTGTTCTTTATAAATTATCATATAATCAGTATTTTTAAAGGTACTTACGACTTGCTCTAACAACATTTTATTTGGATTTTGACCATGGTTACCTATATTCCAGCGGTTAAAGTAAAGTGCAGAAGAAAATAATTCAGCACCATTGACATATATCGTCTTTTTTCTATCTTCTTTTTGTACAGAATTATTATAGAAATGTTTCATTAAAAAGTACAGATTTGTATCATAGCTTCGGGTAGATATTTGATTGGATTTAATGGTGTCTAAAATTTCACTTGTATAATCTAAGTCTTCTTGTGTAAGTTCTTTTTTATTGAGGGTTTCCCATGCTTCAATTGAAAAAACTTCACCAAATATTCCATGAGGTGAAAAAGATATCGTTCCGGGAACCTCACCATACTCTGCTATTACATAAGGTACTTTATATTGACTGAGGTAGTCCAACAAAAGTATTTTACTACTATATGATTTACCCCATAAAATATAAATGTCATCTTTTGAAAAAACTGTATTATCTAAAACTTTTTTAGCAGCTAAATATCCTAAGATAAACTTAACCCTAAAAAGGAAATAAACAAGTTTCTTTTGTAAGATTTCATCTTTTTCTCTATGCTTCTTGATATTAGATAAATATTCTTTAGCTATTTTCAGAACATTATATTTAGATGACTCAGGTTCTCTTTTTCTTAATGCTAAGAAAGTATATATAAGAAGTAGCATGTGAAAGTTAATTTTTGAGACTTTAACTTTATTTGGCATAGATCCCTTAAAGTGTTTTATGTCACGCTGGTATAATTTTTTAACTAAAGGTGTCATCAGTATGGAAGGAGTAATTAGAATAGTAGGTTTTTTGTGCCATGACCTATAAAGTATCTCAGGGAAATACTTTGCTTGTGAATCATTATACAAAAGAGCTTTTTTACTTGCTTCTAAAAAAAACTTTTCTTTACAGTCAAACAAGTCTAAAAAAGGTGCTTTGTCTTCTTTTTCAAGCATGTAGCCAACGAAATGTATATTAGTATTTTTCATGTATGTTACCTTGTTCATTTTTTATAGATATTTTTTTAATGACTCTACTTTTATTTTTAAAGATTAAACTTAGTTTATCTTTTTTAGATTTTATCTTAACATTTTTAAACACGAAACCACTTCTTAACTGCTTGTAGGCAGGGTACTTTTTAAAGATATCTTCCCTTTTTCTTAGATGCATACTTTTTATTTTCTTACCATTTAGATGTAGTTCTACATTTGCTACTTTGTATGACAAGGCCCAACCCTTTATGGTAGTGCTTGTAGCATTATTTTTGAGTGTAACATTGTATCTAAATTTGTAGGCATCGAATATCTTTTCAATATCATCATCCAAATTAGTATACGACTTATTTTTCAAGTCTATCTCGTTAAGTAAAACATCTAATGCATCATCAGTACGTATATATTTTTCTTGATGTACGTAGTCTACTATCTTATCATTCATTTCTGTATTGTAGTGTCTCATATCACGGTAGTTACTAAGGTTGTCTAGGTAGTCCAAATCATCAAGTAGATATACATACATGTTGTCATGTAGTTGACTAGCCTCTACTAAGTACTTTATGGTTTTTTTATAGAGTATATATTTTAGTGGATTATACTTTGCCCAAAGTGCATACTGTAGTCTTGAGTATGGAGGAAAAACAACATGAAAGGAGGTGTCTATATTTGTCTCAATGGTATCTATAAGTTGAGTATCTATGATGCTATAGGTGTCTTTTAGTGCTTTTTCATATTGCTCTTTTGTTAAAGGTTTCTTTTGTTGTTTTCTTATACGTGAATATACATTACGTCCACGGCCATCCTTGCCTACCCAGCTTTCAATGCCTGATATTTCTTTATTTTGTTTATGTATGGATTTAAACCATTTTTTGGGACGTACAAGCCCTCTATTGCCACCTATACACTCGGATGACTTTGAAAAAGTAGATGCACAAGTTAAAAATTTATTATTCCAGTAAGCATAAAGGTCGTTAAATGGATTAGCATCGTAAAGGTAGTCAAACTTATCAAGGGGTAAAGATTTATTGTTCTTTTTCAAGTTGGAATTTAGTCCTGTATCAAAACTGTAGATGATATTTTTAATGTGTTTTTTCCGTAAGGCATGTTTCATAATGAGGTTACGTTCATACAAGTTACTACCATTAGCAGATAAGTTGGTAAATGTTCCCCCTAGTTTTTCCGAAGCATAAAGAGAAGAAGTACACTTCAGTACACTTGTCCCCACTATCATTGAGTCAAATGTATAGTTGTTTATTATCCCAGCAGATTGAAGACGCATGTTTCCATGAAGTCTAGACTCCTTAGAAAACCATGACTTATGGTATAGATGTAAAGGATCGTAACTTATGAGGGTTACGACAACAAAAAGTATCATGATGAAAAGTATCAAGGCAAATTTTTGTGTTAATTTTTTATATGTCATCCTAAAGCCTAAAAATTAAAATATATAA
>DQTM01000068.1 GCA_015662785.1 Sulfurospirillum arcachonense
AATGTCCGGTTGTGATAATATAAATTTGATGGTACCAAGGACAATGCTTTTCTATGCTCCGAAGTACATACTTTAATGTATGCATATCTCTAAAATGAGTTTCAGTGCTATGGTCTTTGGCATTATGATTCATATCATGCTTAGCCCTATCTTCTTGCCAGGAAAGGTCACTATTGTCTACCCATGGGAGTACGAAGTCTATCTTTTCTATTTTGCTTCTCCATTATTTTTTATGTTTTCTAAATCTAGAGTTTTACCATAGAGCTTATATAGTTTTTGATGGACACTTGCCCCTAGCCATTCTACCTCAATATCTTTACTTAAAGTTAATGCCACCGATGAAAATAAGGTAATTACTTTATTTATTTTTATTTCTAATAGTGTGATTAATTCAAAAGGAAATGGAGTATCTAGTATCATTATATTTGGGAAATACTTTTTATAGTCTGTTTCTTCTCGTGGATGTATTTTTATGATAATGTCTTTTTGGTCATGTTTTTTTAAACAATTTTTGTAAATTTCTATTTTTTCTTTTTCGGATACAAAACCAAGTTCAGAAATTGGTTGAGTTAATAATATCACTTTTTTATTTTTAAAATTTTTGATTATCGCATCTGTTATATTCAACGTTTTTAATATTTTTTTTTGCTCTTCTTTTGATTTTTCCCCCCAAAGTTGTTTTAAATTTATAATTTCAACTTTGTTTGCTATAACTTTTGGAATAGGCGCTATCCCAGTTAGATATATTTTTTTGCATTTATCAGATCTTCCAAAGGACTTATTTTTGTCAAATCTTCTAATAATATTTTTAACATAACCTATAAAAGTCCCAGTTTGTATAGGTTTATCTTTAAATATATAATTTGATAGTCCATCTTCTAAAATAGAATAATCAAATTTTCGGAAAATATCAAATGCAATTAAGTCATCATTACCATAAATTAGATAGTTATTATTTAATTTAGTTTTCATGAAAAAATACAATTTCAATTTTTGAAAAATATGGACTGAAAAAAATCTGTATATCTTAGGTTTTTTATAAAGGGAATAAAACAAATAAACATTATTTTTTTCTTTTAGTTTATCTATTATTGCCTTATCAATCTTGGATGCCTCTAAGACATAAGTAGTATTGTCCACACCGTTAATAAGCCAATATAAAAGTAAACTATATAAAGTGTTTTCAATTACTACTTTGTCTGTCTTCATCTTCCCTCTTGCTATTTTGAACTTCAAAGTTAGTTTAGCCTTTGAATTGATCTATGAAAATATACTACTTATAATTAGCTATTTTATAATAAATATCAATCATTTTAGCTTGCTCTGAAATACTACAATGAATAGAATAGTCACCATTTATAAATGTCTCAACTTCTTTGTATATTCCAGGTTTAAATTTATCATCCAGAGTGTAATCTATATCGGTAATCTCTTCTTCTTTAACCGTTCCTTTTTTAATGACAGATAATTTTTCCATAGGTCTAAAAATAAACTTATGATTTTTAGTTAAGACTTCAACACTCCATCTACCGGCTGATTCCCAGTTGGCATGGTAGTTAAAAAGTGCACCTTCCTCTGTAACACCCGCACCCGCAAAAATGGATGAAGCAGGATGCCAGGTAAGTGAACCCGTAGTGAAACTACATATCTCTTTTGGTTTACCCATAAGGTAAAAAGCAAGATCAATAACATGTGTAGAATTACCTACAAGCCAACTGTGAAATGCAGCTTCTGTCTTGTCTAAGTTTTCAATGACATGTGACCACTCTGTAAATTCAAAATTCCCAGATAATATACCCCCGTCAGCTTCTATCATCTCTTTTGCTTTATATACAGAAGCATAAAATCTTCTATTGTAGGCAAGCAATACATTTGCAGATTTTTCTTTAGCTAAGTTATTGAGAGATTTGATACTTTCAACTGTAAAACCAGCAGGTTTTTCTACAAGAATGTTTTTTATACCATAGTTTAAAAGGGCCATAGTTGTATGTGTCAGTTCATCTGATGAGACTGATACAATAGCATGTGTTGGTAAAGAAGGATTGCTTTTCAAAAAAGTATCTAGCCCACCACTGATTACAGATTTTGTAGTAAATTCTCTACATTTTTGGGCAGATTCCTCTCCTCTCCCTATAACGATATAATCATTTTTTATTTCATCTAAAACTTTTATGTAGGCTTGAGACATATTTCCCGCACCAATTAACCATGTATTGTTCATAATATTCCTTTAACTTATTGGACAGAGTCCAAACTCTTTTCCAAGTGTTGATTCTATTTTATCTTGAATTGTTTTAATAAATGGTTTATGTAGGAGAGCTGACTCACTATATGTTGGTAAAGAACAGTTTCCATTTGTCAAAATCTCATCTCCGATAATACCTGTTAACTCACTTTGATAAGAGACGATTTTTCCTTCATATTGTTCCCACTTCCAATCATTCTTTTTCTTTGAAATCAAAGCAATACCTTTGTACTCATCAACAAAAATACGTACAGTATCAGCCATAATGGAAATGGTTGTTGGAAGAACTCCCCCTTGAGTACATGTCAAGGAAAATGAACCATTACCAATGTTCCCACTTAGTGTTCCATAGACTTCGTAACATCCCTTACGTTTTGACTCTATGACTTCAGGGTGCAACAATGTTGTGTCAATATTGATTTCTGAATCACTCTCCTTTTGCATCATTTGCAGAT
The DNA here is from genome assembly GCA_015662785.1 of Sulfurospirillum arcachonense. Lineage (GTDB taxonomy): Bacteria > Campylobacterota > Campylobacteria > Campylobacterales > Sulfurospirillaceae > Sulfurospirillum_A > Sulfurospirillum_A arcachonense_A. The sequence continues at coordinate 2,701 of DQTM01000068.1, forward strand.
GATCTAAAAAGTGTAGGGCATTGCAGGCCATTCCCCATTCTCCACCTTGTACATGGTAACTTATTTGTGAACTCTTTTTAAGTTCAGGGAGAAACTGGTCATAAAAAGAGAAAAGTCTTCTTGAGTGGTTTACCCACACATTAACATTAAGTTCATCAAAACGTTTTGTAAAATGGTCATAGTCATCATAATGTTGAAAGAGTACTTTTTCAAGTATGATATTTTTAACCTTTTTATTATCTAATAACTCATCAACTACAACTCTTCTTACATTGGCTGTAGTGGCAACGACAACTAAGTCAAGTTCATCAGATAGCCCAGAAATGTCATCA
>DQTM01000254.1 GCA_015662785.1 Sulfurospirillum arcachonense
ATATAACAGCTATAAAAGCCCATGCAACTGGTTCTTGGGCGAATGATGAAGCCGAGATGAATGCAATTAAAAAAGTCTTTAAAAAAGAACCCACCATCATAACTTTAAAACAGCATATAGGACATACCATAGGAGCGTCAGGAGTTTTAGAGATAGCCTATCTGCTTCAAAAAAGTGAACAAAATGGAACTATTATGTGTAATTATTTTGGTTTTGGTGGTAACAATATCTCTTTGATACTTAGGAAAAATGTATGAAGTTATATATAAAAGAGTATAGCTCATTCATCGTAAATGATAACATAGATATAAAAAAAGAACTGAAACAGAAGTACAAGTTAGATACTAGAAGGCAAGACAAGTTTATACACCTAGCAGTTTATGGTGGGCAACTTTTAAAGCAGAAGTGTGAGATAAAAGAGGACGATGAACTTTATGTTACAAGTGGTGTGGGAAATGCGGATATAGTCCAAAAAACAAACACTTATATGTATAAAGAAAACAAGCCGTTGAAACTTTTTGATTTCATAAATTTACTAGGTAATACAACAAGTTATTACGTCGCAAAATCACTCGGTATGAAGGGCAAAAATATCTTTCAAATCTCAGATAATTTTACCTATGCAAATACCCTTGTAAGTGCCTATGCTTCGCTTCTTAACTCTAAAAAAGATGCTATAATATGCTCAATAGATTTAGTAAGTATGCCAAGTGAAATAATTAAAAGAGTTATGGGAGTAGAAGAAGAGTGTGAAGTCATAAGTAGCGTGAATTATCAAAAGCTTTCACTTCAAAGTGAAGGAGCTATAGGTGAAATTGAGTTTGGGTTAGACGAGAAGGCTACATGTAAAGCCGAAGAAAAGCCATTTGAAACGTACGCAAGCTATATAGTAAACAATGCGTTAAGAGATAAAAAAGAGCTTCTACATGTAGAGGTATTTGGGAAAAGAATGAGAACAATAAAAGTGAAGAGTATAAAATGAAATCGTATATAAATAACTATGAATTATGGTGTAATGCTGGGGATACTAAGAGCTTGATGAAAGCAGTTTATGCTAAAGAATCAGCATTGGTAGAAGATACAACCTTTTTAAAAGAAGCAACAGCTGGTTTGGGAATTATGAAGTATGATGATATTTACTCGCTGATGAGTGAAGTTGTATCAAAAGTTTTAAAAAGTTCAAACTTAACAGATTTTAAAAACACACTTCTTATACTTGGTTCTTCAGTAGGCGGCATGCAAGAGTGTGAAGATATTTTTTATTCACAAAAAAGCTATAAAAATATAGATCCAAATAAATACTCTATGAATGCACTCTCTGATTACCTTTTAAAAGAGTTTTCTTTTTATGATTCTCGTTCAATTTCAACTGCATGTACTTCTAGTGCAAATGCACTTCTTTTAGCAAAAAGACTTATAAATGTTAAAGCATATGAAAATGTTTTAGTAGTCGGAGCAGATGGGCTTTGTAATTCAACGGTTCTTGGTTTTCACGCACTAAGTGTACTTAGTGATAAAAAATGTAGACCATTTGATACAAAACGAAATGGCATGAATGTAGCTGAAGCAGTAGCCGTTTTACTAGTTCAAAATTTTAAAACTAACGACTCTGTAGAGCTTAAAGGTGTTGGAGCAAGTAGTGATGCTTACCATATGACAAACCCAAACCCTGAAGCACTTGGAGCAATAGATTCGATGAAAGATGCAATCAAAGATGCAAATTTAGAACTTAACGAGATTGACTATGTCAATGCCCACGGAACAGCAACTTTGGCAAATGATAAAGTTGAAGCGTTAGCTGTTGAGAAGCTTTTTGGAAAAAGTGTACATGTAAACTCTACAAAGGCTATTACTGGACATACTTTGGGAGCTGCTGGAGCTGTTGAGGCTATCATATCTTGTGAGGTTATAAAGCATGGGTTAGTGCCTGCGCAGACTGGACTAGAGACTTTGGATAATAAAAATATAAACGTAAGTAAAGAGAGTGTGAAAATGGAAGTGAGAAACATAGTAAGTAATTCATTTGCTTTCGGTGGTAACAACACTTCAATAGTTTTAGGAGTTTGCACATGAAGACAGTAGCCTTAAATATAATCAGTTCAGCAAAAATTTATGCTCCTCAAAAACTGGAAAATTTAGATGAGAAAAGACTCGCACCAAATATGATGATGAGAAGAAGACTCACTAGAAACTCAAAAGTTATGCTCTTTCTTAGTGACAAATGTGGGTTTGAAAATGGAAAAATAGTGTATGGAAGTTGTTTTAGTGAGCTTGAAGAGACTGCAAAAATAGCCAATGCCGTTTTAGAAGAGGGTATGCTTTCTCCGACATCTTTTCAAAATAGTGTTTACAATACAGCTCCTTCATATTTTTCGCTTATAAACAAAGATACAGATGAGATTATAACGATTTCAAGTGGAATGAAAACTTCGCTCGATACGCTCAAAACGGCCGCTCTTCAAGCACTAGTAAGTGGTGAAAAAGTTTTATGTGTTTGTGTAGAGTGTATAAATATAAAAAATATAGAAGAGATAAACAGGTGCACAAAATTCCTTGAAGCTGGGGTCGCGGTGGTACTTGAGATTGCAAAAGATGAGAGTGAGGCAAAGGAAATAGAGCTTCTACATGTAGAGGGTATTATGGATTCTTTGCAAGACCTAATGAGTGTTGCAAATATGTATGAAAATGGGATAAGAAAGATAAAGGTAGAGTTATGATTATAGATAACAAAATAGTAAATTATGAAAATTTTACTCATAATGAGAAGATAAAACTTAGTGATAAAAAAGAGTTTGTAGATTACATAAACGCAGGACATGAGTTTCTAATAAAGCAGATAAGTGGTGGACGACCGATATATGGTATTACTACTGGGTATGGGGAAGCAGGAAGTAACTACGCAGCTTTTGAAGAAGCTGAAGAGATGCAAAAAAATCTCTACCGTTTTTGTGGAGTTGGAGTAGGTGACAATCTAAGTCCTGAAGTATCAAGAATTATGGTAACAGTTCGTCTCATCAGCCTTTCAAAGGGTAAAAGTGGAGTAAGTTATGCTCTACTAAAAAGATTTGAGTTACTTTTAAACAATGAAATTTACCCAGTTATACCATCTCAAGGCTCAGTTGGAGCTAGTGGAGACCTTTCACCTCTTTCTTACATAGCAGCAGTAATTGCGGGAGAGAGAGAAGTTACATACAAAGGCATTGAGAGAAAAGCCATAGATGTTTACAATGAACTAGGAATTGAGCCTTATGTTTTTAAAGCTAAAGAGGCATTGGCAGTCATAAATGGCACAGCCACTATGAGTTCAATTGCCATCAAAGCTATCCAAGAGTTTGAGATAATGATGGATAGCATGGAAAGTTTTGTAGCAGCTATCTTTGAAGTCTTACTTTGCGACATAACTGCGTTAGAGCCTTTTGTTCATGAAAATAAACCTTTTGAAGGTCAAATAACAACTGCTGCAAATATACTAAAAAAGTGTGAAGGCTCGGACTTAACTCATAAAGCTTTTAGCAGATATGAAAACTTTCATTTAGAGAAAGAACAAAACATACAAGATAGATACTCAATCAGATGTGCACCACAAGTTTTAGGAGTAGTAAGAGACAATCTCGACATAGCTAAAAAATGGATACAAACAGAGATAAACGGAGTAAATGACAACCCTCTTATAGACCATATCGGAGAAAAAATTTACACTTCTGGTAACTTCTATGGAGGTTACATTGCTAACGCTATGGACACTATGAGAATTTGTGTAGGAAATATGGCAGACTTGTTAGATAAAGAGTTTGCACTTTTAATTGACCATAAGTTCAACAAAGGCTTAGGGGAATCTCTTAAGATAAATAAAAAATCTACTCATCACGCTTTTAAACTCATACAAGTAACACTAAGCTCACTAAGTGCTGACATACTGATGAACACAAATGCCGCGTCACTATACTCTCGCTCAACTGAATCGTTTAATCAAGACAAAGTAAGCATGGGAACAACATCTGCAAGAAACTTTGCAAAACAGCTTCCTGATCTTGCCAATATGCTTAGTATAGCTTTCATAGGAATTGCTCAAGCAGTAGACATTAGAGGATATGAAAAGTGCTCAAAGCATCTTCAATCTTGTTACAATGAAGTAAGAAAAGAAGTAACAAAACTGGAAGAGGATAGAAGATTAGATTTGGATATAAGAGCAGTCAATAAAATGGTAGTTGATGGGAAGTTTGTATAGTATTTCATATTGAAATATTTTTTAAAGATAATTGTATTTATTGATACAATAAAACAAAAAAGGTTTTATTATGAGCAATGAAATTTTAATATATACAGATGAAAAAGGCGAAATAGATTTAACAGTTTCGTTAGAAAATGATACAGTTTGGTTGAATCAGAAGCAGATGGAGGAACTTTTTGGTAGAGAAAGAAGTGTAATTACAAAACATATAAATAATATTTTTAAAGAAGGTGAACTTGATAAAAATATAGTATGTGCAATATTTGCACATACTGCTAGTGACAGTAAAAAATACAATGTTAAGTATTATAATTTAGATGTTATTATTTCTGTAGGCTATAGAGTAAAATCAAAAAGAGGTACACAATTTCGTATTTGGGCAACTAATATACTAAAAGAGTACCTCATAAAAGGCTATGCATTAAACCAAAAAAGATTAAAAGAAACTCAACTTCAAGAGCTAACCTCAACAATAGAGCTTATAAAAAACTCACTAGAACATAAAACCATACAAAATGATGAAGCAAAAGGTTTGTTTGATATTATCAACAACTATGCAAAAAGTTGGTCACTTCTTCAAAGTTATGATGAAGACAATCTTGAAACCACGCAAAGTACATCAATACAAAAATTTACTTTGCAGTATAATGAAATAAAAATTGCAATTAATCAGTTAAAAACAGAACTAATGAAAAAAAGTGAAGCAACAGAACTATTTGGTAATGAAAAAAACAACGAATTAGAGGGAATCATAGGAAATATCTACCAAACTTTTGGTGGAGATGATTTGATACCAAGCGTAGAAGAGAAAGCCGGAAACCTTTTATACTATGTCATTAAAGACCACCCTTTTAGTGATGGAAACAAACGCATTGGTTCATTTTTATTTATACTATTTTTAAGTAAAAACAACATACTATATAAACAAAATGGTGAACTAAGAATAAATGACAATGCTTTAGTGTCACTAGCTTTATTGACAGCTTCAAGTGACCCAAAACAAAAAGAGTTGATGGTTAAGTTGGTAGTAAATTTATTGACTGAGGAAAAAATATGAAAAAAGTACTTATAACAGGCTCAACAGGAGCATTGGGTGAAGCGTGTGCAAGGTATTTTCATGCTAATGGGTATTTTGTTTACTTGCATTACAGAAGCCAAGAGGCAAAAGCTAATGAGTTAAAGAGTGAACTTGAAAATTCAGAATTGATACAGTTTGATATATCTGATAAAAAAGATGTACATGTAAAGCTTGAAAACCTTGAAGTTGATGTGTTGGTAAATAACGCTGGTATTACTAAAGATAAGCTGTTTTTTTGGATGGAAGATGAGGATTGGGATAGTGTTATAGATGTTTCAGTGAACGGAACTTATCACGTTACAAAAGCACTAATAAAAAATATGATTAGTCGTAAAAACTGTGCCATAGTCAATGTGGCTTCTGTTTCAGGACTTGTTGGCAATGCTGGTCAAACAAACTACTCAGCAGCTAAGGGAGCGGTGATAGCTTTTACGAAGTCTTTGGCTCTTGAGATGGCTCGTTATAAGATACGAGTCAATGCAGTTGCACCTGGACTCATTGAGTCTGAAATGACAAAAGACTTAGACATGAAAGCTATAAAAAAAGATATTCCATTAAGAAGAGTAGGAAAACCTGAAGATGTGGCAGAGTGTGTTTTCTTTTTAGCGGACAAAGCTTCGTATGTTACGGGAGAAGTTCTTAACATTAGTGGCGGTATGGTAAGGTAGATGAAATTCGCTAATATCCTTTTTGCTCCTATGTTTGTATTGTTAATACACTATTTTGAGTTTAGATTGGTTGTTTTAGCTTATTTGATTATTGCAGTTATTTTTTTGCTTTACATGTACAAGAAAAAGAGTAGTTATAAAGGTATGGTAGTGCCTAGTTTGTATGTTGTAATACTGAGTATTGCTCTGTATTTTTCCTCATTGGAAACTGTGAAGTATATACCTGTTACTTTATCCAGTATTTTTATGATGATGTTTGTAGATTCACACTACAACAAAAAGTATATGATTTTAGATTTTACACAGAAATTTTATAAAAAAGAGTTAAAAGAAGAAGAGGTAGAGTTTTTAAAAAGAGGTGATTTTTACTGGGTTTTAGTGATGCTTGTCAACACTTTAATACACCTTTATATAGTAAACTTTACTAGTGATTTAACTTGGGCTTTTTACTCCTCAGTTGGGTGGTATGTCTATTTCTTCACAGCTTTGATAGCTCAAATTATTTATGGAAAGGTTTATGGTGTTAAAGTGTCTTCTAGGTAGCATTGGTCATTTTATATTTTTTGGATTGTTGATTGGTTTTATGATACCAGGGTTTTTACTGTATTTTATATTCAAACCTTTCATCAAAGATTCTCAGCACTTTTTTCAGCGTGGAGCGGCTCTTTCGTATAGACTTTTTTATATTCTAGTTCCGTGTATGAAACTCAAAATTGATATTTTAAAAGATATGCCAAAAGGGGCAATTTACATTTCTTCTCATCAGTCTATACTTGATTTCCCTGCGTTTGCTTCGTATGTTCAACACTATCTTATATTTGCTAACGTCAATCTAGGAAAGTATCCTACAGTAGAAAAAATTACTCATTCAGTTGGTGTTAGGTATATTAAAGGTCGTCCTATTGAAGAGATAAGCGATATATATAAAGAGATGGAAGCTCATCTTGATGACGGTAAAAATGTTATCTATTTTCCAGAAGGTACACGTCATACAGGAGATAAACTTCTTCCATTTAAACGTGGTGCTTTTAGACTTGCTATGAAAAAAAATAGACCAATAGTTCCAATTGTCATAGAGGGAGTACAGCAGTATTTACCACGGAAAGCTTGGTGTTTTAAAACAGTTAAAAGACAAAATGTATATATGAAAATGCTTTCACCTCTGTACCCAAAAGATTTTAAAAATGAGATGACTATGAGAGAATATGCACATAAAATTATGCAAGAGGAGAAGACAAAACTATGCGAATTATATTTATAATACTTCTACATGTAACACTCTTTGCAACCTCTTATGATTTTGATGAGATAAAGTTTGTTAATGCAGTTGGAACTGATTTTAAACAAAGTGGAATGATAGAGGTTTTAAATGACAGAACGATTATAACTTATACAGAACCAAGATTTAAAGAGATAATCAAAACAGACAATAACATAACCATAAAAGGTAAATCTGGTGATGTATATACTCTAAAAGGGAAAGCTCTTTTTTATACCAATCTTTTTATAGGCGTTATGACAAGACTTGGAAATTTTAATGAATTAAAAGCAAATAGTGATTTCGAAGTACAAAAAGAGAAAAACATGTATTATTTAAGGTTTAAAGGCGACATAGCAGACTCTATTATTAGAGCAGAAGTTACTACCAAAAACTCTAAAGTATTAAGCTTTAAAATGTTTATGCCAAATGAAGATAGGCTAGAAATCATAAAAAAATGAAGTATTTAAATGTTGTAATTTTTATTTTATTGAGCCTGATTTATCTCAGCTTTTCTACACAAATAAAATTTTCAACAAACTTTATAGAAATATTCTTTTCTCAACAGAGCATAAAACTTTTTGATATAGCAAAAAAACTTGGTAGTAGTGAAGAGATACTCATAGCAAAAAAAGGTTTTACGAAAGAATCATTCACTGAGCTTGAAAAAGTAGCAGATAAGTTGAGAGAGATACCTGAAATATCTAAGGTTGAAGTTGGTCTAAAACCCTCAAATAAGATGAAAAAGTACTTTATAGAAAATTACTACATACTTTCAGATTTTGATAACGCACAAATTTCAAATGAGGAGATAAAAAAAAGACTCCAAAATATTTATGACAAAATATACAGCTCACCCATATATGAACCAATAAATACATATGATCCGTTAGAACTTTTCACGCAAAAAATAGTTTCAAATCAAAAGAGGATAAAATTAAAAGATTATGGCTATGTTATAAAAGCAAAAACTTCTATAAACACTTCAAGTGCTGCTGAATCAAGAGTGGTTTACAACAAGATAAATTTAGTTTTAGAAAAACATAAGGACATAGTTGCAATTGCACCTTTTTACTACCTTGTTGAGAATTCAGCTCATATACGAAGTGATGCCCAGAAAATTATGTTCATTTCTACTCTATTTTTGCTGATACTCTACTTTTTCATACTTAAAAATATTAAGCTATTTTTTAACACTGTTATTACAATAGGAAGTTCTATTTTGTGTGCAATTTTGCTTACCTTTGCCATGTATGAGAGCATTAGTATTTTAGCACTTGTTTTTGGGATTAGTATCACTACGATTAGCATTGATTATATGTTTCACTACTATTTTCATGGTGATTTTTCTGACAAAAAGTTTATTGTTAAAAAACGAGTTTTATTTGGTTTTATAACTACTTTTGGTGTTTTTGTAATTTTTAGTTTTATTGATATTACACTTTTTTCTCAACTCGCAGTTTTTAGCGCAGTCTCTTTGAGCGTGGCGTATTTGTTATTTAGTTTTGTTTTTATTCACCTAGGTATTTCTCCTCCAAAACTAAAGAGAAAAGCTCAAAAAACATTAGAATTTAAACCTCTACATGTAGTGCTACTTTCACTCATTATGCTTGGTTATGTTTATCAAAATCTAGAGTTTGATAGTAACCTAAAAAACTTAGATTATCAAAACAAAAAACTTATAAATCTTTCTAAAAAGTTTAACGAGGGTTTGCCTAATAACTACTATCAAAAAGTAATCATAAATGAAACAACGAAAGAGAGACTTCTGCAAAGATATGAGGAGCTTTTAAAAATGCACCCTACAATGTTAGGGATTGGAAAGTTTGTATATAGCGATAAAAAATGTAATGAAAGAGTTGAAAAGCTAAAAAATTATGATTTTAAAAAGCTCAAAGATAGTATCAATAAATATGCACAGCAGATAGGTTTTAAAAATGCTTTTAGTAATTCATATAAAGGTATAGAAGATATTATGTGCAATATGAGAGTAATAGATGATATGAAGTTTAAAATTATAAAAGACGATGATAAATTTTATACAATAGGTCTTATAAATAGCAATAAGCTAGTAGAAAAATCTCTACATGTAGAGGTCATTGATTTGGGTAAAATACTGTCAAACGATACAAAAATAATGAAGAGCACACTTGTTAATTATATGATTATCTCTATAGTTTTTATCGTCATAATACTCTTTTTTCTATCAGGTGTAAAAATACTTTTTCCTCTTATGTATCTGCTTTTTCCTCTTAGTTTGGTTTTGTTTGTCATTACGCTGATAGGGCAGATAAATATAATGCATATGTTTGCTCTTATTATACTTCTTGCTATTAGCATAGATTATGGGATATACCTACATAATACAAAAACAACAGAACAAACAAAAACTGCCATAAAATATGCACTTTTAAGTACAATTTGTGGATTTGGAGTTTTAATTTTTAGTAGTACTGTAGCTCTATACTCCATAGGTTTAGTTATAAGTGTAGGTGTTGGAGCAATTTTTCTTCTACTTTATGCGAGTTTATGATAAAATAGCACCCTTACTAATAGGGAGATTTATATGCGCATTTATGATATGGATAAAAAACGTTATGTTGAAGTAACAAAAGTAGACAATCCTACAACAAAAGTAGAGCAGCTTTCTCATGCACTTTACTGTTATGAAAATGAAATTTTTGATGTCATATATGATAAAGCTCAACCAGCACTTAAAGCTCATGTGGAGTCTTTTGGGGAAGAATTTTTAAAACAAGATGAGATGCAGTTTTTGTATTTCACATCTGGGACAACTGGAACTCCAACAGGCGTATATAAAACAAAACAAAACTCAAAAAAACAGGCTTGGGCACTTATAGATACACTTCCAAAAGATATGAAGTTTAACCGTATTGTAACTACCGTTCCATTTGTTCATATCTATGGCGTCGATATTGGTGGGGTTGTTCCAAAAGAGATGGACATAGATGTTTGGGTAAAAGAGAACTTTATACCTGAAGAGTTAGCCGTAGAAGCAGAAGTAGAGGGAACTCTTATAGTAACTACACCACTTTTTATAAAAGCACTAAACCGTATCAAAAAAGATACAAAGTTCAAAAACTCATATTTTTTAACTTCAACAGCGCCACTGTCACCTGATGATGCGAAAGAGTTTAAAGAGCGTTATGAAAGCTCAATCATGCAACTTTTTGCTTCAACTGAGACAGGTATGATGGCATATAAAGTAGATGATGAGACGATTTTGAGAGCTTATGACTGTGTAGAGATTGGCGAAAGCGATAATATGCTCAACATTTCTTCACCTTTTGTAGCTAAAAAGATTTTAAACGAGACTATTCAAAAAGTAGAGTTTCCATTTCAAACAGAAGACATTGTAGAGATGTTAAGTGAACATGAGTTTAAGCTTCTTGGGCGTAGTTCAAACTTGGCAAAAGTAGCAGGTAAAAGAATTTCAACTTTGCAGATAGAGTCCATTGTAGAGAATTTAGAGGGAGTAGAGTGTGCACTTGTAAAAGTAAGAAAAGATGAGAAAGCACTAAGAGATGAGGTTTTAGACATTTATGTAGAGTCTAGTGAGGAAATTAAATCAAAAGATTTAAAAGTGGCATTAAAAAAAGTTTTTGGCTCAATGCACATAGTATTTAAACTATATAACAATATGATAATAACAAAAAGTTCAGTCGGTAAAAAAATCGGCTTCAAAGATAAGAAATAGAAGGAGAGGGACTGGCTGGTTTTAGCTTGCTAAAAGATGCCTGTCCTCGACAACAAAAAAAGGAAGTATTTTGATAACAACAGCAGATTTAAAAGTAAAGCTAATTGATGGTTTAGGTTTAGAAGATATAGAAGTAGATGAGATAGGTGATGACATGGCACTTTTTGGTGATGATGGGTTAGGGCTTGATAGTGTAGATGCTATTGAGATTACACTTATAGTAGAGAAAGAGTTTGGTGTCAAGATTAAAGATGCAGGTGAAGAGAGTGGTGTATTTTCGACTCCAAATACTTTAGTAGCATATATAAACGAAAACAAGTAGTAGATGGACGATTTTAGCATACCTCATTTGCCTCCTGTTAGGTTTGTAAAAACTCTAATAAAAGCAGATGAAACTAGTGCTATGGTAGAAGTAGGTTTTGATGAGCTACCAACTCTTGGTATGCTTATTGAAGCTGCTGCACAAAGTAGTTCAGGTATCAAAGATGAAGAAAATAACGGAAGAATGGGTTTTGTAATAACTCTGAAAAACATAAAGCTTCTTCAAAATGTTAACTCAAAAGAGTTTGTTGTTCACGTTGAGCTTGTCCACAAACTAGATGATTTTAAATCATTATCATTTGAGATATATGAAAAAGAGACTCTAGTAGCGACAGGTGCATTTTCTATTGTTTTACAATAGCCTTACATATAATATGCAATTCCTATAAAAAATAGAACAAAAATTAACCAAGCGATAGGTATAACTCTATACTTGAATTGAACATCTTTTAATCCCATAAAGTAGTCAACTATAAGTTGACCTTTTATAAATGTAGTAACTAATAACATAGCAACTACAATAGAGCCAACAAAACCAAACCAACCTGAAAGAAATGCAAATAGTGTTAAAAGTACGAGTGTTATATATATTTTCATAATTATCTCATTATATAGACAAGTGGAAAAAGCACTATCCAAAGTAAGTCTACTAAGTGCCAGTAAGATGCACCAGTCTCCATACCGACGTGGTCTGCATTACTATAGCCACCAATTTTTGTTTTTTGATATATATTAAATAGTATGACTAGACCTAGGACAACATGTAAGAAATGAAAAACTGTAAGCATAAGGTAAAACATAAAAAAAGTATTGGTACTTAGATTTATGCCTTGCTCAAACTTGTCAGAAAACTCCATGATTTTAATAACTATAAAGATAAAACCAACGCCCATTGCCCTTAAAAGCCAATCAGCTGAGAGTTCCCCGTTATTGTTTTTTATAGCTTTAACTGCTTTTACAACAAACCAACTACTAGTGATAAGAACGATAGTATTTATAAATCCAGCTCTTTGGTCAAGAAGAAGTTGTGATTCATTGAACATAAGAACATCTGCTCGTCTTGCAAAGGCATATCCAATAAATAGAGCGGCAAAAGTTACGAACTCAACATAGATAATAACCCAAATACCAAAATCACCTGGAGGAAACTTTTGTTTTATTATCATATTTTGTATCCATTCCCATCTAGGTTTTCTAAAGTAGTGTTTTCAAACATATCTTTTATCATTTTTTTTGGTTTTACCCATTGATCATGAAGTCCACATTTGTTATTGTTATCACACATACCAATACCGAGAAGACACTGTTTTTGTTCTACAAATTCATTAAATTGATTTAGTACATCCATTATACTTATCTCAGATGCTGGACGAGAAAGTTTATATCCGCCTTCTCTACCTCTAATAGAGAGGATAAAATCTGCTTTTACCAACTCTGTCATGATTTTAGTCAAAAATTTATATGGAATACTAAGTATCTCAGCTAACTCTTTTGCACTATAGAGTTGTTTGTCATGTTTGTTAGCAATATAACTTAAAATTCTTATAGCATATTGAGTTGTATTATTGAGTTGCATGGTTTTCTCCTAATGAAATTATAGCACAGATATTTTAAATACTACTAAAAGGTAGAATTAAACTTTTTTTGATATAATTCTTCAAATACTACTTGTTAGTAGAAATTAAAGAAGGAGAGATAATGACTGAACGTATAACGAAAAGTATGGCTAAAAATATCTATTATGGTGGTGGATTATTCGCCCTATTTATATTTATTGCACTTACTTTTGATACTGTACAACAGATTCCAAAACGCTCAAATCAAGATAAAATGACACATAGTGTTGTAGCGGGTAAAGCACTTTGGGAAAAGAACAACTGTGTTGGTTGCCATACTATCGTTGGCGAGGGAGCATATTATGCACCTGAACTTATGAATGTGTTTCAAAGAAGAGGCGCTAGCAATGAAGAAGGTTTTAAAGCATATATGCAAGGATGGATGGCTGCACAACCTCTAAGTGAGCCAAACAGAAGAAAAATGCCACAGTTTAACTTAACTCCAGCCCAAGTTGATAACTTATCAGACTTTTTGATATGGACATCAAAAATAAATGCCAACGAATGGCCTCCAACGATTGAAGGATAGGAAAAAATATGAAATATAGTTCACAAATGGTCGCAAAACCATATTTTATTTTTGCATTGATTCTTTTAGCAGGAGAAGTTCTTTTTGGTCTTCTTATGGCAGTTCAGTATCTTTATGGAGACTTTTTGTTCCCATTAATTCCTTTTAATGTTTTAAGAATGGTTCATGTAAACCTACTTATAGTTCTTATACTATTTGGTTTTATGGGTGCTACTTACTACTTGATTCCGGAAGAAGCAGAGAGAGAGCTTTGGAGTCCAAAGTTAGCTATCATTACTTTTTGGGTATTTGTTGTAGCGGGCGTTGCTACGATTTTAGGTTATTTGTTTGTTCCTTATGCAACTCTAACAGAGATTACTTTTAACAATTTACTTCCAACCATGGGACGAGA
>DQTM01000142.1 GCA_015662785.1 Sulfurospirillum arcachonense
TAAAATGCCACTCAACATTCGCTAAAAGTAAATTTCCAGCGTTTAACTAGATTTACTTATACCTAATTGGCACATAAAAATCCAATTCAAACTGTTCATCTTCTCTTATAAAATGGTTCTTATGATAAAGAGCCATTGAGGGAAGATGGACTTTTTCGTACTTTGAATTGGGAAGCCAACTATAATAGATATAATCCATATACTTCATCAAATCACCATATTTTCCTTCTAACTTAAACTTTGCACAGAACATTTTTGGTATCTCCATAACCCCTATTTTACCACTATGAAAATGCACAAAATCATCATCTAACTCCAAACAAGCAACATAGTGACAATCATCTTTTTCTACTATATTTGGATTTGAGTGATGAAGACCTATCATAGGTAGTTTTGAAAAGTTAAGTCCATTTTGCAGAGTCCACTCTTCCATTCTTTGCCAAGCCTCTTTTATGCTTTTGTTATAACCTTGGTGACGAACGTACGCAACTCTTTTTTTAGGTACATAATCTATCTCTACATGTAAAGGGTTTATTTTTGTTATATTTTCGCTTACATGTAAAGGAGTATCAATCTCTCTCCACTTACTTGGAGTAGAGCCAAAGTACTCTTTAAAAGCGTGAGTAAAAGAAGAGTTAGAGACAAAGCCTACCTCACTAAACACCTCATTTATAGTTGAATTTGGATTGAATAATAGCGCATTAGCACAGTGTTCTAGCCGTACTCTTCTTATATAGGCATGAACACTCTCACCTACTATTTTTTTAAAGACTCTATTAAAATGAAAAGGCGACATAGAAGCACTTTTAGACAAACTTTCTACACTATGTTCTGCTGAAATATCAAAGTGAATTTGAACTAAAATCTCGTTTATTCGTTGGTTGTGGTCGTTCTTTGTATTTTTTTTCATTTTACATTATAGCATGTTTCGACAAATATATTGCCATATTTTATATAGAAAAAGATTTTACATGTAGATAAAATTACACCAAAGGATAAACTATGGAAAGATTTGCAAAACGTATACAAAATGCACCTCGCTCATTTACAAGAAAAATACTAGATGTTATAGGTGCTAAAGATATTATCTCATTTGCAGGTGGTCTTCCTGATGAGTCACTTTTCCCACATGAGCTTATAAAAAAAGAGATGAACTACTCACTTGAACACTTACCAAGGAGCATGTACCAATACAGCCAAGCACAAGGTGCAATAGAGCTTAGAAGTGAGTTGGCAAAAACTTATACAAACTCAAATGAAAATCAAATCTTAGTCACAACAGGCTCGCAACAAGGTTTAGACATATTATGTAAAGCTTTTATAGACCAAGGTGATACCATAGTTGTTGAAGCACCAAGTTACCTTGCAGCACTGAACCTTTTTGCTCTGTATGATGCAAACATTGAAGAAGTTTCCTTGTCAAGCAAAGGTGTAGATACGGTTCAACTTGAAAACCTTTTCAAAACTAAAAAACCAAAATTTTTCTACGCAATACCTACTTTTCAAAACCCTACTGGATGGAGTTGGGAAAACGAGTGTAAAAAAGAAGTTTCAAGACTGGCAAAAAAATACAATGTAGTTGTTATTGAAGATAGTCCATATAATGCTCTTAAATATGAAGATAAAGACGAGTTAGGATTTGAAGAACTTTTACCAGAGCTTTCTGTAACTTTAGGGACTTTTTCAAAAACTCTAGTACCAGATTTTAGACTTGGCTGGATGAGAGCAGATGAGAAATTTTTAAAAGTGTTTCAAAGCATGAAAGAGAATACAGACCTTCAAAGTCCAAAGTTTTTTCAATACATCGTAGCAAATATGATAAAAGATGGCAATTTGGATTTACATGTAAAGACTTTGATAGAAACATATAGAGTAAAACGTGATGCCATGAAAAAGGCATTAAAAGAAGAATTTGGCAAAACAATAGAGTTTGAAACCCCAAAAGGGGGTATGTTCTTTTGGATAAAATTTGATGATAAAATTGATACTATGAAACTGTTTGAAGTAGCTATAAAAAGCAATGTTGCTTTTGTTCCAGGAAGTGTTTTTTATAAAAATGATGAACCTACCCCTTATGCAAGACTGAACTTTACAAATGCGACAATTCAAGATATCAAAATCGGTGTAAAAAGGTTAAAACTAGCATTAACACAGTATAATGCAAAGCATGACTGAAAATATAAATAATCCAATGCACGGTATAAAACTGCAACAAATAATAGAGGACTTAGAAAAACACTTTGGATGGGAAGAGTTAGATAAACGCATGAAAATGAACTGTTTTGCTTCTGATCCATCTATAAAATCTACTCTTAAATTTCTACGTAAGACTGAGTGGGCTAGAGAAAAAGTTGAAAAACTATGGTTGAGAGAAATTAAAAAATAGAGTATAATGGAAGCATGAAAAAGATATTAATTTTTTTATTTGTTTTAATAAACTATGCTTTTGCCTACAATATACAAATCTCTTATATAGAACGTCCCCCTGCTGGAAATAAAAGATACATTATATGTAGTAAAGGAGTAGATCAAGAAGTCATTGACAAGATTAACTTATCTATACAAAAATTTGTAAAGCTACCCTCTTTTTAAATCTAGAACTTCGTCAATATTCTCATATGCATATTTTTGATACTCTACGCTTTTAGAGATGATAGTATAAACTGCCATACGGTCTGCTAATTCGTTGCCTTCAACTCCTGCATGACCTTTTACATGTAGTATGTTTATTTTGTCTTTCAACTCTTCATACAAGGCGTGTGCTTTTTGAATAAGTTCAAGATTTTTTATATCTCCACCCTTTTTCTTCCAGCCTTTAGCTTTCCAACCATAAGCCCAATTTGTGATACACTCAATACTATATTTAGAATCAGAGCATATCTCAATCATACTTTTACAATTAACATTTGAAGCAACGTCTAAAGCTTTATACAGAGCATTAAGTTCTGCTGTATTATTTGTTCCTACCTCTTCATAATCACCATAAATTAGAGTTGGTAACTCTTTTCCTTCATATATAGCCAATCCACTTCCCGCATTGCCAGGATTTCCTGAACATGCACCATCACAAAATATTTTTAAATTTTCTCTATTTACCATCTATCAACTTTTGTATTAATTTTTTTGTTTCATTTTTATCAAAAAATAGGTTTCTATTTAACTCATCTGCAAACTCTTTTAAAAGTTCCATCTTTCTCTTTTTAAAATCTTCACCATCTAAGCCTGAAAGTTCTCTATTCATCTCTTGTTTGTATTTTTCTAAAATCTCTGCCTGTTTTTGTGCTTTTGTTTTTAGTTTTCTGCTTGGTTTAAAAAGTAGATATAAAAAACCAAGACATATAAATAGTATTAAAAATTCCATTTTATTTCCTTTAGTTGATATAAAAACCAAGTAAGTCCAAGCAAATCTGCACTTCCTCCACTTGAAAGATTTCTCTTTATCATCATTTTATCTAACTCTAACAAATTGTTATCTAAATTCTCTACATGTAAGACTTTTTTTGCCTCTTTTTTAATAAACTTTAACCCTTCTAATCCACCTCTTGCATACAAAGTGCTATCATCAGTTATACTCATCAAAAAAAGGAGTGTAAGTTTCATAGCACGCTCTTCGCCATAATTTTTAAATTGTTCTACATAAAAAGGCAGAGATTTTTCAAATACAGTAGCATAACCACTTACAGCTTCACCTCTAATCCCTGTATGTTTAACCTCATTATAAAACTTCTCTCCATGAGTCTCTACATGTAAGGATTTTTCCAAATCATTTTTAACCAAATCTTTGCAAAGAAACTTTATCTCATCTTGTAAATTTTCAAAGCTTTCTGCTCTGTTTATAGCTCCACAAATAACTGCTAAAGAGAATATCATGCCCTTATGTGTATTTACCCCATTAGTAGCTTTAAACATCGCTTTTTCACACTCTAATCCAACCAAACGTAGCTCATCAAACTCACTTACATGTAAGAACTTTTTTATAAAAGGTTTAATAGCCTTTGCACTCGCATAAAAAGTATCTATATTCATATCTTTATGACTTCCATTATTGGTACGGTCAACAAGTCCAGGTTTAGGAGTAAGTTCTACCTCTTTAATAAGTGCCTTATAGGCTAAGTTTGTAATCATCTACTGTTTTACTTATAAAAGATAACAACTCTTCAATAGAGTGTTTTTGAGCTCTTGCACATAGTTTTGCATTTGTTTCACAGATATAACATTTTCTTGGAATTTCTCTTGAAAGTATCTGTCTGTTTTCATCTATAACATCTATATCCATAAACCGTCCAAGTATATTGCTCTCTTCTACTTTACATGTAAGGGATTTTAATTTCTTTGCATCTACATGTAAAGCCCATAAAGCTTCATAGCCAGTATCTTTACATGTAGAGGATTTTTCATATACTTTTAGCCCAAAGTTTTCTATCTCTTTAAGAGCTACTTCATAGATATACTTTGCATCACTACTATCTTTTTTTGCCCCTGGAATATTGATAGTAAGGCTTAAAACAGTAGTGTTATACTTGTTACATAACTCCCACTGTTTTTCTTGTCTTAGTTCTCTGTTGTCAAGAACCTTAGTGAGCCAGTTGGTAGACTTCATCTATGATTGATCCATCTCTATATCTTATTTGTGCTACAACTTTGTCAGTATGCTTTATAGCTTTTGGTTGTCCACAAAGCTTGATAGCTCTCTCGTGAAGCTCTTTTATATCAACTATAGTAAGTCCTGCTTTTTTCAGTCTTTTTTTAAGCTCTACATTTCTTGGATGAACAGCAATTCCTTGATCAGTCACTACAACATCTACTGTCTCACCTGGTGTTACAATAGTGTGAACTCTACTTCTTATAGTTGGGATTCTACCGCGTGTTAAAGGTGCAACTATGATAGAGAGTTTTGCTTCAGCAGCAGTATCGCAGTGTCCTCCTGATGCCCCTCTTAGAATTCCTTTTGAGCCAGTAAGAACATTTACATTGAAGTTAACATCAATCTCCAAAGCACTCAAAACCACAACATCAAGTTGTTTAATTGTAGCTCCTTTTGAGCTTGGATTTGCATACTCATTGGCACTTATCTCTATATGATTTGGATTTTCACCTAGTGATTTTGCAGCAAATTCATCAAAACTTTGAACATCTATGAGTTTCTCTATAAGGTTGTTTTTGAGCATATAAACCATAGTCCCAGTAATCCCGCCCATTCCAAAACTCGCTTTTATATTTTTCTTCTCCATCATTTGGGCAAGAAAAATAGTAGTTGCCAAAGACGAACCACCCGTTCCTGTTTGAAGAGAATAACCATTTTTAAACAGTCCAGAGTTCTCTATAACCCTCGCTGTTCTTCTTGCAAGCAGAAGCTCTTTTGGATTTGTTGTCATCCTCGTAGCACCCTCTCCTATCTTGCTTGGGTCACCAACTTCATCAACCATAACGATTGCATCAACTTGGTCTTGAGAAATGGAGGCAGGAGTATTTGGAAAAGGCTCAAGAGTTTCACTTAGCATTACAACATACTTTGCATAGTGTGCATCACTCATAGCATATCCCAACGAACCACACTGAGAACGACCTTTACTCCCTGTTGCATTTCCAAACTTATCTATACAAGGAACCCCTATAAACGCAACATCTATTTTAAGCTCACCACTTTGAAGAAGGTGAACACGACCACCATGAGAGTGAACTTGTACTGGTTTTTCCATAAGTCCATTGCTTATCGCCTCTCCTAGTTTACTTCTAAGTCCTGAAGTGTATATCTGAGTTACTACACCACTTCTAATGTACTGTATAACTTCATCATGAACAGAAGCTAAAGAACTTGAAGCCAAACACAAGTCTTTAAAACCCATAGAAGCTATAATTTTCATGACATTATTTAAAACCTTATCACCACCACGAAAAGCGTGATGAAAAGAGATAGTCATACCATCTTTAAGACCAGAACGTTTTATGCTCTCTTCTATGCTTTCACATATTTTTGAATCTCTTTTCTCTATAACTACATTTTTATCTATTTTTTTATACTTATTCATCTTCTTCTCCTATCAAACCTGATGCAATTGCTAGCTCAAGAGTAAACTCTGCACGTGCAATTATAGGAGCATCTACCATCTTACCATCAAGTGAAACTACACCTAATCCATTTTTCTCCGCGTGAGCAGCAGCTTCAACTACTTCATAAGCCCAATCTATCTCTTTTTCACTTGGAGCATATATGTCGTGTAGTATTGAAATCTGGTTTGGATTTACTAGTGACTTACCATCAAAACCTAAGCCTCTTACATGCTCTACTTCTCTTATGAATCCCTCTTTATCTCTAACATCTGGAAAAACAGAATCAAAAGCCTGAATCTTTGCTGCGCGTGCCGCTAGTAAGATTTGAGCACGTGCTGCCGTTAATTCAGTTCCCTCTTTTGTTCTTTGGGTTCTCAAATCTCTTACATAATCTTCAGCACCTAAAGCAATTCCCATAAGTCTGTCACTACATCTCGCTATTTGAACGGCATTAACCACACCTTCAGCACTCTCTATCGCTGCTAAAAGTTTTGTTTTTTTAGTTCTTCCTATCTCTTTTTCAATCTTTTCAATTGCACTTTGCATATCTAAAACATCGTCAACAGTATCAGTTTTTGGCAACCTTATGATGTCTGCTCCACCTCTTATAACCGCTTGTAAATCAAGATGTCCAAAAACAGAATCGAGAGGATTAACACGTACTGCTGTCTCTATATCTTTATAAGTAAAGTGTTGTAAGGCATGATAAACCATAAGTCTTGCAGAATCTTTTTCACTAAGTGCAACAGAATCTTCCAAGTCAAACATAACAGTATCAGGCTTGTATACAAAAGCATTACAAACCATAGCAGTATTTGCACCAGGGACAAATAACATACTTCTTCTAAACTTCATCATGATTGTTCCTCCCATGAAGGTACTGTTCCACAAGCTCTAAAAACGGCAGCTTGAAGTCTTGCTTTTATCACAAAATCAAGTGCCCCTTTATCTTGAACGTGTACGTTTATACCAGTTACACCCATCTCTTTTAGAGTATCTCTTATAAGTTCTTCTATCATATCATCATATAGTTCAGCAACACTACTATGTAGCTCTATCTCTACTATATCTTCTTCTATTGGATTTATCTGGATGTATACATCACTTGATTCCAAAGTACCTGCGTGAGCACTATTTATCATCCTGAACTCCTTTCATTAAAAATTCATATGTTGATGGAGGTACTATACTCTCCAACTCTTCGTAATTGTTCTCTTTAAGCAATGCTCTCACACGTGACGCAGAGATTGGTTGCTCGGCAAACTCAATTCTATCTATTTCTACTACTTCTATTGGAGCTGTTTTACCACTTGGGTCTTCTAAAATTTTCTTCATATTTTTATTATAGTTATTTGTAACTTTACAGTATGGCTCAGTCCCAACAAACCTATGAGTAATACCTAAGAATGAAGCTAACTGATTTCTAAAAACATTTAAATCTAGTTTTGCATGAAGCTCATTGACTTGTCCCTTGTCTTTTATAAAATACGTTGGAAAAGTTGCTTTTGAGATGATATAATCTGAGCCTTCATGTAGTGTTACATTTTTCAAATTAGATATCCCTTTTTTAATAAGCTCAATCCTATCAGCAAATTTAAACTCACTAGCGTCTTCACGAACAACAAACAGATGAAGCCAATCTGAACGCTTACTTGCCTCTTCTACCAAGTATCTATGCCCAAGAGTGAAAGGGTTTGCATTCATAACGATAGTACCGATAACATCACCATCTTTTTTAAGGCTAGTTAACTTTTTTTGATAACTTTCAAGATTTTTTGTGTTTTCCATCAAGATTATCTCATCATCACACTCTTCGATGAGTCTAAAACCACAATCTCTAAAAAACTCTATATTTTTAGGAGTACTAAATAAAAATAGTTCTTTTCTATCTCTAACCAATGCAGCATTTAAAAGATGAGTAACCACCTTGAGTATCAGCCCTTGTCCACGTCTGTTATTGTCAACTGCTATACACTTAAGAACCTTACCAGCAAGCCCTCCACAAGCTATCATATCATCTTCATCTTTGATGGTTACAAAAACTTCGATGTCAGGTGACATATCTAGCTCATTCTTATCTAAAAACTCTTGTACTTTTTTGACACGTCTTATGTTACCGCTATCAAATTCTGAAACACTTATGGTTGAATTCATTTTGTCCCCCTATGCACACACTTTGGGAATTATAGCAGTTATTACTTTTATAAATATAAAAGTTTTCTTAAGTAGTTTTAAATGACAATTTAATTTATTTTGGTTTTAATATATTTATAAAGTTAGAGAGCTTTTGACATAAATTTTGTTACGATTGTTTACATGTAGTTTAATTAAGTTTTAATATAAGTAATAGTAAACTTTATCATAAAAAATAATTATAAGCCTTTATCATGAGTTCATATATTTTATATACTCTAGGAGGAGCATTTTTTACTTCTCTTTTAGGTAACAACAACATATTAAGAGGTGTTGGTTGGGCGTTAACTAGTGTTTTGATTGCGATGCTATATTTTGCTGCAAACTAGAGTTTTTTGCAAACAATATCACCAAGAGTTGCACCGATAGAGCGTGCAACTACTTGGCATTTTACTTTTAGTAAAAAGTAGATTGGTAAGTTATGCTCTTCGCCTAAACACTCATAGTTTCCCATACCTTTTGATATGATACAATCAGCACTTTTAAAAAGCTCATTCGCTTCTTTAGTAGCAAACTCTTGAACATATCCAGGAGTTGGAACTCCACTATCAATCAAAGTTGCTACTTCATCAAGTCCTGATTTTTTTGCATGCTTCATTGTCAAATCATTGATGATAGGCTTACCTCTAACAAAATAGTAAACTTCTATTTCAGAATATAACTCTTTTATAGTTTCTATACAAATTTTATCAAAAATCTCTTCTCCTGCATTATCTGCTAGGTATACTAATATTTTTGTTTGGGAAAGTTTTTGTTTTAAGTTTTTAAAATTATCTATAGCAAAATCAGTTTTAAATATTTTTTCTATCTCTTCATCTAAATCAAACATAACCTCCGCCGCTAAATCTATGACATTGCCTGCTATTGCTGTTTTGATAGCACCTTCAAGTTTATCTTCATGTGTATTGATACTATCTTTACATGTAGAGACAAATTTCAATGCACTTTTACTTGCTTCATCTTTCATCTGTGCGTATATATCATCTACTTGTAGATAGTTTGCTATATCTTCATACATAGGTGTTGCATTATGAGGAGGTGTGCTTGTGTGGTCAAATTGTTCTATATGTTGTTTTGCTATTTGTGATATTTGTTTTGCTTGTGTTGGGGTAACTTTTAAAAAGTCGGATACTCGAGTTGATTGATTGTAGATACAATCAAGGCATTCATTTTCGATTTTCATGAAGAGTAAGAAATAAAGCGGTGACTCTGCACCGCTTAATAATTATTTCTTTTTTAATTCTTTAATTCTTGCAGCTTTACCACGTCTCTCACGTAGATAAAATAGCTTAGCTCTTCTTACACGTCCACGTCTAAGAACAGTTATACTTTCAATACTATCAGTATGAATTGGGAAAATTCTCTCAACGCCAACTGAGTTAGCACCGATTTTTCTAACCATGAATGTTTCACCAGTACCTTCACCACGTCTAGCTATACATACGCCTTCAAAGTTCTGAATACGTTTTTTATCGCCTTCTTTAATTTCTACCGCTACTCTTAATGTATCACCAGCTCTAAAATCTGGGATATTTTTTCCTGCTATTTGAGCTTTTTCAAAAGACTCAATATACTTGTTTCTCATTTAGGTTTCCTTATGGTTTATGGATACAGACATATTTCACTTCACACTACTGCAAGTATAGAGGTCTGGTCTGAAGTACTTTGTCTTCAGTTTTGCCATCTTGTTTTTTAAGTTGGCTATTTTAGCGTGATTTCCCTTTAAAAACTCTGAGGGAATCGATTTGTTTTCAAAAACAGCAGGTTTTGTGAAAGATGGAGCTTCCAAAAGCTTATCTTCAAAGCTCTCTTCACTCAATGAGTCTTCATTTCCTAAGACACCATTCACATTTCTACTTATCGCATCACTCATCACACAACTAGCCAACTCTCCGCCTGTTAAAACATAATCGCCGATTGAGAAAATCTCATCAGCGTATGTTTCAACTACTCTCTCATCAATCCCCTCATATCTGCCATTGACAAATACGATATGCTCTTTGTTAGCAAGCCTTTTTGCATCAGCTTGAACAAAAGGTTTTCCAGCAGGGGCCGGAAAAACAAAATGAGCCTTAGGATTCTGTTTTTTTATTTCTCTTAGAGTATCAAACAATGGCTGAGCATTAAGCAAAAGCCCTGCTCCACCTCCAGCTTGATAATCATCTACTTTATTGTGTTTGTTCGTTGTATAATCTCTCGGATTATAGAACTCTATACTAAGAAAATTTTTTTCAATCGCTCTTTTTAGTATAGAATCCTCAAAATATGGAGAAATCAAATTTTCAAACAGAGTCACATAAGTAAATTTCATCAACTACACTCTAAAAGCTCTAATCCATCTTTTACATGCACAACTTTTATCTCTTTATCAGAAGATAACACATACCTGTCAATATATGGAAGAAAAAAAGTCTTTGAAAGTTCTTTAGCAACTAAAGTTTTATCGGTTTTTATGACCATATAGTCAGTATCACCAATTCTCTCTATGTCACTCACAACTCCTAAAATAGATTCATTTTCTTTTACTTCACAGCCAATAATATCAAACCAAAAAAGCTCATCATCATCAAGCTTGCAATCTTCAAGTGTAGATTCCATAGTTGTCAAAAGAAACGAGTTTACTAAACATAAAGCAGACTCACGACTCTCATACCCACGAAAAAGAACTAAGCCTCTTTTTTCATTGTAAGATGCTATTTCAAGTTTGAGGTTCTTTTGGGTAGTAAATGTTTTTCCTGCACAAAATTGTTCAGGGAAATCACTATGGATGTGAAGCTTAAGTTCACCCCTAAGCCCTACAAGTCGCCCAACTTGAGCGACTTCTATAGGAGATTCTTTTTTACTCATCGTTTGCTTTAACTGTTACTCTATAAGATTTTCCATCTTTAGCTTTACAGCCAGAAATAAGAGTTTTTAGTGAGTTAATCATCTTGCCATCTTTACCAATAAGTTTTCCTGTATCGGCTTTATCAGCAGTTATGATTACTTCACAAAAGGTATCATCAATATCTTTTTTTTCTACTCTTACTAATTCAGGATTATCTACAACTAGTTTTGCAAATTCTTCGAGAAATTTTTCAATCATTATATTTACTTAGTTATTCTTGCTACTCTGTCACTTAGTTTAGCACCAACGCTCTTCCAGTAAGCAAGTCTCTCTTCATCAAACTTAAGTTCAACTGGCTTTACCATAGGGTTATAGTAACCAATTGACTCAATCCAACCACCATCTCTTCTTTTTCTACTATCTGTAACTACGATTCTGTAAAAAGGTTTTTTCTTTCTACCCATTCTTGTTAATCTAACAACTGTCATGTCTCTTCCTTAAATATTTTATTGTCTTCTTTAGCTCGAGCAAAGCCCAAGTTAAATTCATCGCACTAAAGCACAAGTTTTCACTCGTATCTTAGTAATTGTATTTTTGGGAGGTAATTATGGGGCAAAATAAATTATTGTAGTAGTTTATTGTGCCTCTTACCGCCTTTTTAGGCGTTTTATACGACTTACAATCACAGAGGGATTATTTCGTAAGTCAAAACGATTTGGGATTATATCTAAAAATTACTTAAATGTAAAGCCTAACGAGGAATTCCACCCTGTTTTGCTTGACTCATCATATTTTGTAAGTCTTGCATGCCTTTTTTACCTGAAAACTTTTTTGCCATTTTTGAGGCATTTTTGAACTGCTTTAAAAATTTATTAACATCCATATTTGAAAGTCCAGCACCTTCTGCGATTCTTCTTTTTCTTGTGTTATTTAGTAAAGACGGTGCTTCACGCTCTTTTTTAGTCATAGAGCCTATCATAGCTTTGATTCTTTTCATCTCAACAGAGTTATCCAAATCTATATCTTTAAGCTTTCCAGCCATACCAGACATACCAGGAATCATCCCTATAAGAGACTTCATACTTCCAAGCTTTTTCATTTGCTCCATCTGCTCTAAAAAGTCGTTAAAGTTAAACTCACCTTTTTTTATCTTTCTTGTTAGTGCTTTCGCTTGTTTCTCGTCTATAATTGCCGCAGTTTTTTCAGCAAGAGTCTCTAAGTCACCCTCACCCATAAGACGATTTACTATCCTATCAGGTACGAATAGCTCTAAATCAGCTACTTTTTCACCAGTTCCTATAAAACGAAGAGGTATGTTTATCTGCTTGGCAATTCCAAGAGCAACACCACCTTTACTATCACCATCATACTTACTAAGAACCACTCCACTGATACCAAGTTTATCGTTAAATGTTCCAGCACTTCTAATGGCATCTTGACCTGTCATAGAATCTGCTACATAAAAAACTTCATCAGGCTCAATAGCTTTTTGAACATTTTTAAGCTCACCCATAAGCTCTTCATCTATTGCTAAACGTCCAGCCGTATCAACAATAAGAACATCATAAAGACCCTCTTTTGCTTTTTTTACTGCTGCTTTCGCTATTTTCACTGGATTTTTCTCATCTTCGTCAAAATACAGATCTAGCTCATTTTGTTCACAAAGCTGTTTTAGTTGTTCAACCGCTGCAAGTCTTTGAAGATCACAAGCTGCGATAAGAACTTTCTTTTGTCTAAGTTTAAGATAATTTGCTAGCTTTACTGTTGTTGTTGTTTTACCACTACCTTGAAGTCCCGCCATCAAAACTCTTGTAGGCGCTTGTGAAGCGTATACAAAACCCTGATTCCCAGGAGCAGTTAATGTTTGTGTTAAATTGTCTTTTAGAGATTTTAGAAAATTAAGTTGTCCAATGCCTTTTGCTTTTGTCTCAGTCTCTACCACTTTGAGTAGGTCTTTCACTACCTTATGGTGAACATCAGCTTTTAAAAGTGATTTTTTTAGTGTATCAAGTGCCTTTTTTAGCGACTTTTCATCATCTGCAAATCTTATTTTATTGACAGCTGTTTTAAATGAATCAGTTAAAATCTCGAACAAAATATCTTCCTTATTTCTTTACATATAAATCTTATTAATTGGGTTGTTATGCTACTTAAATTTTGCTTTAAACTTGATAAACTTTAACCCATATTCATAACACGAACAAATTCACCTGGCTCTTTACTCTCAAACTTGTATCCAAGCAGTTCTATCTTCCACGCGTGAAGCATTACTCTTTTAAATGGTTTTGCACCATATTGAGTATCACCCAAAATAGGGAGTTTTATACTCTTTAGATGTGCTCTTATCTGGTGAGTTCTTCCTGTTTCTATTGTTACTTTTACTTTTGAGAGTTTTCCCTCTAACATCAAAGGCTCAATATGACTAATAGCATCTTTGCCTTCGTCTGCAACTTTACTAAAAAGGATATTTCCTTTTTTTATAGTTATGATTGGTTTGTCTACTGTTACAGGCTCAATGCACTTGCCTTGAACTACGGCAATATACTCTTTTTTTACTTCTCTTCTTTTAAAAGCTTTAACAGCTTCTGCGTGAAAATCTTCGTCTTTTGTGAAAAGTAAAACTCCACTTGTCTCTTTATCAAGTCTATGAAGTAATGTAAAATCAGAATAACTTCTTGCAACCTCTTCTGTCGTTACAAAACAAGGTTTATCAACTGCTATTATTTTTTTATCTTGAAAAATAATCTTTGGTTTATTTATTTTATCTACTCTAAAGTTTGTTTTTGGGCTTATTTCGCCGCGAGCTACTTTTACTTTCTTTCCGCCAGAGTAAACTACTCCACGGTCTATCAAATCTTTTGCAGCACGGTTTGAGATTCCCTCTTGAGTTGCTAGTAATTTATATGCTTTTTCCATTATCTTATCCTATTGAGCAGGGTATTTATATCCCCTACATGTAATACTTTTGAAGGTTTTACCTCTTCAAAGTTTATATTTTTTAGCTCATCTACTGAGCATACTTTTATGTTTTCTACTAAAGAAAAAAGTGCTTTTTGATTAAATGTGTACTTACCACTTACTATTTTGCAACCAAAGAAAGCTGGTTCAAGTGGATTGTGTCCACCTATACCATCTTTAAATGAGCCACATAGTAAAACTACATTGGCTATAGCAAAAAGGTTGACTAATTCACCCATCTTATCACAAAGCACTATATCTGTTTTTAAATCATCACTCAACTTTGCATAACTTAAATCTCTACTTTGGCTAAACTCTTTTAGGAGCCTATCAACACTCTCAAATCTCTCAGGGTGTCTTGGAACCACTACTAGCATCTCATCTTTTTTGAGATTCAGACTCGCTAATAACAACTGTTCTTCACCTTCGTGAGAGCTTGCCATAACTATTACTTTTTTCTTCGGCTTTTTATACTCTTTTGTTACTATTGGTTTTGAAAAAGTCTTTATATTTCCATTTACAACTACACACTTTGCACCCAGCTCTTCAAGTCTACTTTTATCTACTTCACTCTGCGCAAACACTTCATCAATGCTTGCAAAAATCCATCTATAAAACCATGCAAACTTTTTATAAGACTCATAAGAGTTATCAGAAACTCTTGCGTTAATTAGAACTGTTTTTGTTCCTTTTAACTTTGAAACTATAAAAAGTAGAGGCCAAAGTTCGGCTTCTGTTACTACCAAAGTTTTCTGTTTTTTTATCCAAAAAGGCAAAAAAAGCTCAAACGGTAAAAACCTTACATGTAAATCACTTACCTTTTTAGCTGACTTGTAACCAGTACCTGTTATTACAGAGAGATTTATGTTTTCCTCTTTTAGCTCTTTAAAAACAGTTTTAAGTGAGTTTACTTCACCTAAAGAACAAGCGTGAAACCAAATTCCTTCATTCCTAAAAGGAGTGTTACTTTTTAAAAAAAATCGTGCTGGTAATGAAATTTTGTATTTTTGCTTAAAAGAGAGGATTATCAAAATTGGTAGTGCTAGAATATATATCAGCACTACCAACAAGTAGTAAGAAAAAAGAAGCAAGTTACGCCTGCTCTTCCTCTGTCTCTTTGTATAGAATTCTTCCACAATGAGGACAAGTTACAATGTCTTCTTGTTTAATTACTTCAGCATAAGTTTTGTCATTGATTCTCATAAAACAGCCATAACAAGCTTGTTTTCGTACAAATACTACTGTTGTGTTTGCTGCCCATTTTCTAATCTTTTCATAAAAAGTTAAGATTTTTTGGCTCATTTCAGATACAAGTTTCTGTTTTGTACCGTATACTTTAGCTCTTTGTTTTTCAATCTCTACCATCTCAGACTCTATTGATACACGAATCTCTGTGCTCTCTTTTTGAATCCCTTCAAGCGTATCTTTTAACTCTTCTTTATCAGTCTCTTTTGCATCAATAATCTTATCAAGTCTCTCTATTTCCTCATTTGCAAATTCACACTGCTCTTTTGAAATTTCTTCTTCAAGTTGAAGTGCTTTGATCTCTTTATCAGTCTTTACAATAGCACCTTTTTTAGAAAGTTCTGTAAGTTTATCTGCTAATTCTGCTAGGTGAAGTTCATTTTTTGCTTTTTTTAATTTACAGTCTTTTATCTCTTCGTCAAAAACTGAAATTTTATCAGTTACATCTTTCTCTTTTGCTGCTGATGCTCTTAATTTTGACTCAATAGCTTCAACTTTTGGACCAAAATCATCAATCTCTTTATCTGTTTTTGCTAGGTTTACTAACTGCTCTAAATATTTATTCATTTATTTAAATTCCTCTACTTATATTGAAATGGGTTTTTTGAATTTGTCATTATAGCTTTTAATGGAAAATTAATCAAATTTTCGCTTAAACACACTGGAAAATGGGACTCACTTTCATAGTGACCAATATCCAATAAATTCAAATTGTTCTCTTTTGCTTCAAGTGCTTGATGGTATTTAAAGTCTCCACTTAAAAAACAATCAGCATCAACTTCACCTATCAAATCACCACCACTACCTGTCGTCAAAGCACATCTTTTTATATGCTTCTTCTCACCTACACTTCTTACAATTTCAAGACCTAAAGCACTCTTTACATGTAGAGCTAACTCCTCAAAACTACAATCTACATCAAAGTAGCAAATATGCCCTTCACAAGTTACATTTTTATATCCTAAAACAGCAGATGCAACATAGTTATTCAAATGAGTAATATCAAAGTTTGTATGCATTGCCACTAAAGATATGTCTTTTTTTATCATTTTTTTTATCAATTTTGCTGGGTAAATCGAAGAGTCTAAACTCTTTAAACCTTTAAAAATAAGAGGGTGATGAACTATAATAAGTGACCTGTCTTCCACTTCATCTAAAAGTGAGCTATCCACATCAAGACTAAGATAGACTTGTTCAATCTCATCATCCATCTCTCCAACTTGTAGACCACTATTGTCCCAAGAAGCTTGAAGCTCAAAAGGACTTAGAACGTCTAAAATTTTATAGATTTGCTTCAGTTGCATCCACTACTTCTTTATACTTTACCGCACAACCTTTAGCAAGTTCACGAATTTTTAGTATATAATTTTGTCTTTGTGTAACTGAGATAGCTTTTCTTGCATCTAAAACATTAAAAGTATGAGAAGCCATCAAACAATAATCATATGCAGGAAGAGGCAAATCAGCGTCAAGAGCTCTTTTACACTCTGCACGACTCTGCTCAAACTGTGCTAAAAGCATCTTTACATCTGCAATCTCAAAGTTATACTTACTAAATTCATACTCGCTTTGCTTATGGACATCACCATAAGTTGTAATGCCATGTTTGTTTTCATTCCAAACCAAATCATAAACAGAATCTTTTTCTTGAAGATACATAGCAAGTCTCTCAACACCATATGTAATCTCTACAGAAATTAGGTCACAAGGAATTCCTCCAACTTGTTGAAAATAAGTAAATTGGGTTACTTCCATACCATCAAGCCAAACTTCCCAACCAAGTCCCCAAGCTCCAAGTGTTGGTGACTCCCAGTTGTCCTCTACGAACCTAATATCATGTTTGCTTAAATCTAATCCAAGTGCTTCAAGACTCTTAAGATATAACTCTTGAATATTGTCTGGACTAGGTTTTATAAGAACTTGAAACTGATAGTACGCTCCTAAACGATTTGGATTTTCTCCATATCTTCCATCTGTTGGACGTCGAGACGGTGCTACATAAGCTGTTGCCCAAGGTTTGCTTCCTAAACTTCTTAAAAATGTTGCATTATGAAAAGTTCCTGCACCCGAAGGTATATCATACGGCTGAACTATAGTACAACCCTCATCTTGCCAATATGTCTGTAACTTTAAAAGCATTTCACTAAATGTTAACAACTAATCTTCCTTTTTGTAATTTTCTACTACTTTATTCCACATAAGTTTATATTTTCTTTTTGTAAATTCTAATTCATCTTGAGAATGTTCAAGCTGTTTAGTCAAAGTTTCCACTATTTTTCTATCTTCATCATAAAGCTCTTGCATAGAAAAAAGTGCCTCTTTTAAGAAGTGGTTTTCACTCTTTAAAGCATCAAGAGTTTCATCCTTTGCATCCATCACTTTTTCATGCAATCCAAGAATAGTACCTATTGTTTTCTCAACAAAATTTGCACCTTCAAGAGTTATAACATCCGCATCAACAGATTGGTTGGTTTTGGAGAGTGGCATAAGTTCACTAGTACCTTTTGAAGCTTCTATAAGCCTTCTTCCATCTTCCTCTTTAACACTTAGTTTCCCACGCTCTATCATATCTTCAATAGTAGGTATATCTAAATGTACAAGTTTACTAAACTCTTCTATCTCTAACCAAGTTTGCATTATGAATCCTTAGATTATATTATAACTTCTACTTCGCTTGAATCTGATTCAACTTTTTTTGCTTTTAGTATTCTATCTTCTAAAAGTTTTGTTCTTAATTCTTCATCTTCTATTGCTAAAATTTGCATTGCTAAGTATGCACTGTTCATAGCACCTGCTTTACCAAGTGCCACAGTAGCAACAGGCATACCTGCTGGCATTTGAACTGTACTAAGCATAGCATCAAGCCCGTCCATTGCTCCACCTTTCATAGGAACACCAATAACTGGTTTAGTTGTAAGAGAAGCAACAACACCCGCAAGGTGAGCAGCCATTCCGGCTGCCGCAATAAAAACCTTAGCACCTTTAGCTTCTGCTTCTTTTACATACTTGTGAGTTCGTTCTGGACTACGATGAGCAGAAGCAATAACTAGTTCATGAGCTACACCAAATTTTTCTAAAATTTTTGAAGACTCAACCATAATTGAATAGTCACTTTTACTTCCCATTAATATAGATACAAATTTCATTTTTTTCCTTTTTTGGATGTCGAGGACAGGCATCTTTTACTTTGTAAAAGCAGCCAGTCCCGCTCCTTCTATTTTTAATCTTAAGAAAGAATATGGTGGCAATTCACATGGTGTCACAATAGCATTTGCATTTCCACTGTGAATAGACTCATACACTTTTCCTTTTTGTGTTTTAAGCTCTTTGAACTCAATACTCCACTTTCCACTTACATTTTTGATTGTTCCAATCTCATTATCTACTTCATCTATTCTATCATCTGGCAAAATCAATTCATATACTACATTAGGTTCTAACTTATCTTTTGAAAGGACACCTTTTCCATCGTTTGTGACTTCTCCCACAACTTGATGAGTACCTTCGCTTATGGAGTGTTCTAAATTTTGTGTATCATTTTTTTCATAAGGTCTACTGGTAAGATACCCATCGCTAAAACCACGATTTTTGGTTGTATTTAACTCATCTACATATTTTTTAGTTTCAAACTTCCCATCATAGAAATCATCTATGGCACTTCTATAAGTTTTTGCAGTAATTCCTACATAGTAACTACTTTTAGTTCTACCTTCTATCTTTAAAGCACTTATAACACCACTCTTGAGTATCTCATCAACATGAGCTGAAAGGTTCAAATCTTTTGCATTCATGATGTGCGTTCCTGCATCATCTTCTTCTATCTTAAAAAGTGTTCCGTTCTCTTCATTTTTAGCATATAAAGTATATGGGAAACGACAATCATTGGCACAACTACCACGATTTGCAACACGTCCACTCTGGACTGAGCTTATAAGACAACGCCCACTATATGCAAAACACATAGAGCCATGAATGAAAGCTTCTATCTCTAAATCTGGTAATCGTTTTTTAATCTCAATTAAATCTTTTAAACTCACTTCACGTGCCGCAACTATACGCTTAACACCCATCTCATAAAAAACCTCAGCATCAAGATAATTAAGTACATTAGCTTGTGTTGAGAGGTGAATAGGGATATGAGGTGCAATTTGCCGTGCTAGTCTTATAACCCCAGGAGCTGCAACTATAAATGCATCCGGATTCATATCAGCAACACGTTGTATATGCTTCTTTAAAAGCTCTATTTGTGAGTTAAAAGGAAACCCATTTATAGTAACGTAGAGTTTTTTACCTTTAGAGTGTGTATATTTTATAGCTTCTTCAAAACTCTCATAAGTAAACTCTTTTCCTGAACGTATGCGTAAAGAGAAGTGACTAACTCCTCCATAAACAGCATCAGCACCATAAGCCAATGCAATTTTTAGTTTTTCAAAATTTCCCGCAGGGGATAATAGCTCTGTTTTTACCAAATCAACTCTTCCCTAAATTTGCTATTAATTCTTCAATGTCATCATTACTAACAACATCATCAGTATCAGCATCACCTTCAATATGAACAGCAGATCCAACACGTTTTGAATCATCTATTTTGCCTTCAAAAAGACTACTCATATAACTAGACAATGCTCTCATAACATTTATAACACGCTCTATTTTCTGGCGATGTATGTCTTGATACTGCATAACATCCATAGTCATCATTACCTCGTCTTGGGTATCTTGAGCACCTTGAATAAGACCTTCTACTTTAATTTTCATATTTTTATTGTCTTCTAAAGCCTTACAAAAATCTTGTACATTTGGAAATTTTTCACATAAAGTTGAAAACAGTTCTATGTTAGAGTCTATAAGTGTAATAACTTCACCAGCACTCTCTTCAGCTGTTATCATAAACTCATTAATAGCTTCAAGCTTATCAAAAACTTCACCTGCTTTTGCCTCAGAATCTTTTGTAACATCATCCAGTTGATAAACCATCTTATGGTCATCTGTTGGAGGTGGTGGTGGCCAAGCCATATCTGCTGAGGCTCTATACTCATGTGTCTCTTTAAGCTCTTTTATTTTACCTTCAGCTATTTCTCCAGCTTCTACAGATTCCTCTTTAACTTCTTCTGTAGTATCATCGACCATCTCTTCTACTACTTCTTCCGATTCTAGTCCTATCTCTTCGTCATCTAGTCCGCCTGCCATCAATGCGTCAAGTTCTTCTTGTGTCATTAGTGTCTCCTAGAAAATTATATTTATCTACATTATATATAACTTTTCATATAATTTTACTTTAAAAGGAAAAAAATGAGTGTAGACCTTCATAATCATACCAGTTTGTGTAAACATGCCACTGGTACACCGCAAGAATACGTTAAACAAGCAATTAAAAATAAAATAAAATATTTTGGTTTTAGTGACCATGCTCCTATGCATTATGACCCAAAATATCGTATGAAGTTTGAACAAATGAATAAATACGAAGAATCAATTGTAAATCTAAAAAATAGATATAAAGATGATATTAATATACTACTTGGATATGAAGTTGATTTTTTAGAAGGTTATATAGATGATAGAGTTTTAAATTCAAATGTAGATTATCTCATAGGTTCTGTTCACTTCATAGGCAAATGGGGATTTGATAATCCTGAGTTTATAGGTGAGTATAAACATAAAAATATAGATAAAATTTGGGAAGAGTATTTTGAGGCAATTGAAGCTCTTGCAAAAAGTAGGCTTTTTCATATAGTTGGACATATAGATCTTATAAAAGTCTTTAATTTTCTTCCTAAAAAAGATGTAAAAAGCATAGCTCAAAAAGCATTAAAAGAGATAAAAAAAGTAAATATGGTTGTTGAAATAAATGCTGCTGGATACAGAAAACCTGTTAAAGAAGCCTATCCAAGCTCAAGTATAATGGAACTTCTAAGTGAATATGAAATACCCATTACTTTTGGCTCAGATGCACATGCCCCTGACCAAGTTGGATTCAAACAAAAAGAAATTTATGCACTTGCTAAATCATATGGTTACAATAAATGTGCAACATTTATAAACAAAGAACGCATAATGGTTAATTTTTAATCACAAATTAACCTTTTTATTTACTTTTATAAGGTAAAATAATACAAAATTAAATGAGGAGTTAGTATGGGCAAATTTGTCAATAACGTAAAAGAGTTTTTTGAGTATTGTAAAGAGAATGAAGTTGAGTTTGTAGATTTCCGTTTTACTGATATGAAAGGTATGTGGCACCACCTTACATATACTATGCATGCTATAGATTCTGATAGTTTTAAAAATGGTATCCCTTTTGATGGTTCAAGTGTAGATGCATGGCAACCAATCAATAAATCAGATATGATTTTAATGCCTGAAGCTGGAACTGCATTTTTAGACCCATTTACTGCGGATTCTACTATCATCGTAATTTGTGATGTTTATGATATCTACAAAGGTCAAATGTATGAGAAATGCCCAAGAAGTATTGCTAAAAAAGCACAAGAATATTTAGCAGAAACTGGACTTGGTGATGTTGCTTATTTTGGTCCTGAGAATGAATTTTTTGTATTTGATGACGTTCAAATTAGAGATGACATCAACTGTTCTTTCTACAAAGTAGAATCTGAAGAGGGAGAGTGGAGCGATGCTACAACTTACCCAGATGGATTCAATACAGGTCATAGACCAAGAACAAAAGGTGGATACTTTCCATGTCAACCAACTGACTCTATGGTAGATTTAAGAGCTGAGATGGTGCAAGTTATGGAGCAAATTGGACTTGATACTTTTGTTGTACATCACGAAGTTGCACAAGCACAAGGTGAGATTGGTGTTAAATTTGGAACACTAGTTGAAGCAGCTGATAATGTACAAAAATACAAATACGTAGTTAAAATGGTAGCACACCTAAACGGTAAAACTGCTACGTTTATGCCAAAGCCACTTTATGGTGACAATGGTAATGGTATGCACGTTCATATGTCAATCTGGAAAGATGGTAACAACATGTTCTATAAAGAAGGTGAATATGCAAACCTAAGTGATATGGCGAGACACTATATTGGTGGAGTTTTAGCAAATGCAAGAAGTGTTGCAGCTTTCACAAACCCATCAACTAACTCTTATAAAAGATTAATCCCTGGATTTGAAGCACCTTCAATCTTAACTTACTCTTCTCAAAACAGAAGTGCTAGCTGTCGTATTCCTTATGGAAGTGGCAAGATGTCAGTAAGAGCTGAAATGAGATTTCCAGATTCTACTGCTTGTCCTTACCTTGCTTTTGCTGCTCTTCTTTTAGCAGGAATTGATGGAATCAACAAAAAAACTGAGCCTGTTGGTCCAATGGATGAAGATCTTTTCGAGATGACTCTTGCAGAAATAAGAGAAAAGGGAATTGAACAAATGCCTCATACACTAAGAGGTTCTTTAGAAGCTCTTATTAGATACAACGACTTTTTAAAGCCAGTTATGACTGATGATTTTATAGATGTTTATCAAAACTATAAGTTTGAAACTCAAGTTTGGCCAGATGAGTCTCGTCCAACTGCATTTGAATTTAAATCAACTTATTCTTGTTAGTAAAATGAGGGCTTTAAGCCCTCATCCTCTAAAAAATAGAAAGACCAGTTTTTGTTGTAAAAAGCTCTAAGGCTTTAGTTCCAACCAATGAATTTCCTTGCTCGTTTAGTCTTGGAGAAAAAACACAAATAGACATTTTGTCTGGTATAACAGCTATAATTCCTCCTCCAACACCACTTTTTCCAGGTAAACCAACCTTAAAAGCGAAATCACCAGAAGCATCATAATGTCCACATGTAAGCATTAAGGAGTTTATTCTTTTTGCTTGAGAGGAAGTTATAAACTCTTTACATGTAAGAGGGTCTTTACCGTGATTTGCCAAAAAAAGCATTGCTCGGCTAAGCTCTTTTGTATTCATTGAAATTGAACAGTGTTTAAAATAATTATGAGACCACTGCACAATAACAAACCCCACAAAAGCCTAGCTTTGGGTGAGATTTGAAATATAAATTTTGAAGGACTAACTTGTTAATTCGA
>DQTM01000036.1 GCA_015662785.1 Sulfurospirillum arcachonense
AGATTACCTATGCTTGTGCTTAAGGGGTGTTTAGTAAAAATTTTAAGCCACCTTATTGGTGGTGTAAATTTTTAATGAATGTGCCCTGAGTGCAATGATAGATAATATTTTTAATTTTCTATTGCATAATTTGGGATTATATTATATCATTTTTCTATCAAACTATTTACACTATTTAAAATCTTTTCCAATTCATTTTTTAGCTCAAATATATTGTTCAAAATGTTTATGGCTAATTGATCATTGCTTTCATAATCTTGGGCTATTTCGTTTCTTAAATCTCTCAATTCATACATCAATTTTTTGCTCACCTAACTCTCTTTTTATTTTAGCTAAAAATTTTATTTTGTTTTTAAATATATTTATTTTGTTTTCAATAACTAAATACAAATCAATATCACCACCTTTTTTACTATCGTCAACACGACTTCCAAAAAGATAAATTTCACCCTTATCAAAAACCTCAGAGAAAGACTTTTTTATTACTTTTATATAGTTTTTATTCAATCTCATTTATTGGTTCCTTTGTGTTGTCTATTATACCATCTTTAAAAATTTCTTCATATCGATAAACCTTGTAACTATGTACAACATAACAAGTGAAGTGACAAATGCTACTACTAAATTAGTAACAAAATATACTATACAGAAAAGAGCTATATTTAACAATACAGAGTACAACACCACTTTGCTATGACTCCATCCACTTTGAGTTAGTCTTTGGTAAGCATGTTTTTTATGAGCTTGACTTAGTTTTTCACCGTTTTTATATCGTCTAAAAAGAGTCAAAGTAGCATCAAACCAGAAAAGTCCAAAAAGTATGATCCATATCCACAGGTTGTTTGAATCTTGATTTGAGTAGTAGATAGTAAATACTGCAACATTGTAGCCCAAAAGTGTACTTCCAACATCTCCCATAAATATCTTTGCTCTATGCCAGTTCCAAACTAGAAACCCTAAAACTGAAGCTATAAGAACTAAAAATAGACTATCGCCAAAAAGTAAAAAACCTGCAACTCCAAGAAAAACAGCTTCACTTCCTGCATATCCATCAATACCATCTAAAAAATTGTAAAGATTTATAAACCAAACTATAAGTAATAGTGCAAAGGTATTTGTGATTATTTGATTTTCAAAAACTAATACTTTTTCAAGTCCACCTAGAAAATATAAACCTAAACAAGCTACAAATAACTGAACAAAAATTCTTAATTTTGCACTCAATTCAAAGATATCATCAAAGAAACTTACTATAGAAATCATCATACCAACCAAAAGAGCATAAAATATATCTTTATCTATCATGTCATACATGTAGAGATAGACAAGCCCACTAAACCAAGTAATAGCCAAAGCAATACCACCACCATGAGGGGTAGGAACACTATGGGAACTTCTCTCATTCACTTCTGCTAAAAGTGACTTTTTTATGGCATAGTTTTTAATCAAGTAGGTAAAAATAAATGAACCTATAAATAAGATGATATATATCATAAATATCTAGCTCCTATGTTGTCGTTATGATGAGATTTTAAAATTAAACTTAAAGATTGTTGATTCAAATTAAATTCATTTGCATATGCTTTAAAGTTTAATATTGAAGATTTAACCTCATTTATAGTTTTTTGGGCATCATTTTATAGAACCTCTTTTTTTTATACTCTTTACTTTTGCTTGTATAATTTCATCTAAAGAACCTATGGGTTTCTCTTTGTGCTCTGCTATGTTTCCAAAGTCATCTAAGCACTCTAAAACTAAGGACAATTTTAGTAACGATTCAAGAGATATATGACCACTATATTCAAATCGTTTAAGACTACCAAGTGATACACCACTTCTTTTTGATAACCCTGCTTGTGTTAAATTCAAAACCAGTCGTCTGTTTTTAAATCTAATTTTTAATTGTTCCATTGTAGATGTTGGTGTAGATATATTTATATTTAACATGTTATCTCTTATGTGTCTATTTTAAATATTATAGCTTATATATTAGCTATTGTCAAATAAGAGAAAATAAGAAATCATTGTATTTTATCTTTTAGAAGTTTAACTATATTTTTAACTTAAACACTTTTGCACTTGGGTCTAGTATGACTGGCTCAAACAAACTTTTATCGTAGTTTTCAAATACAAAAAGCTGTATGTACGTTGAGTTCAGCATGGCTTCATCTAAAACTAAAAAAGTATTGTATGAACGCATATAAACAAGATAAAACTTTCCATCTTTATGTATGCTTTGTCTTTGTCTTATGAGTTTTTTGTTTTTGTCATAAGATGTTATCAAAAACTCTTTTACTTTAACTTCTTGATTTCCTATCTTTAGCATTCCACTTTTTTTGTTAAATACTACCCCGCTTGCAAGATTTAATGTAACTTTGTCATCTTTGAACCTATTGGTCTGATAGAAAAAAGGTCTTCTGTTTGTCTTTCCAGTCATCAAATCTATATCACTAAACTTAGTAACAGTAGGCATAATCCCCATCATACGAAATGGAAGGTAAAAGTATATATCTCTTGTTTTTTTAGGCAAAGAACTCCCTACATGTAAAGAAGTTAAAAAGTCATTTGTGTCTTTAAAACCGTTATCCAAAGTCATATTGGCTATGTTTGTTCTGTTTCTATCACCATCATCCTCTTCCATCAAAAACCGTTGTTCAGTATACTCTACATCAAACCTAGCCAGTTTTGCAGAACTCTCTTGAGGATTTGTAAGCATATAACTCACTGGAAAATTCACTGCCCCACTATGCTTTCCACCATCTATAAGAGTATTGACATCGCTGTAGTAGCGTATAGGGTAACCATAATCCCACCAAGCTACTACATAATCTTCTCGTTCAGCCATCTTTTGAAGTTTGTCCAAAACTGTTACTTCTTGTTTTGAAAAGACTGTTGGGACTTTGTAGGCTATTACATGTAAGACATTGGGATAGAGAATCGCCACTGTACATGTAGCGATAAAAACAACTTTGGCATAAGAGTTTTTGAGATAATCACTACAAAAAAAGATAAGATATGAAATACCAAAAGCCAAAACAGGCACAGCATAGATAGTAAACCGTAGACCACCAACATAGGCTAAAAAGCCAAGCCCTACCATAGGAAGTCCAAGTAACATGACCGGATAACGAATAGACATCAAAACATACCCCATACAAGAAAGTACAAATGTAACAGTATGCCCACTTATGCGGTTTGCAAAAGTTTCAAATGGTATCTTTCCTGCTTCTCGAACTGTTTGCATGACTGAGAAAAAGTGGAGTTGTAAATCTTCACCCATCACTTTAACGACATCTTGAAAAACATAACCTTTAAGCTGACCCCATATAGGAGAAAATCCACCCGTGAGTAAAAATAGTAAAAATGAAAATCCTAAAAAATGATATATATAAGAATCTAACTTTTTACTTCTATATACAAAAAACACTACTATAACACCTATAAGTCTTACAAGATCAGGAAGTCCCATCATAGATATAAGCATGATTGCAAGTAGCTTGTACATGTAAAGATTTTTTCGCTCATAAACAAGAGCATAAAACAGTATCAAACCAAAAAATGCAAACTCTAGCGAGTAACTCTGCGGGTACCACCATCTGTAAGCTACTATCTCTAAAGCTGTAAACAAAAGATATTTCTCTTCATTGGTTTTTATAGCTAAGATAAGTGACCATAAAAGAAAAGTTGGAAAAACAATATTGAGCATGTCTGTA
Source organism: Sulfurospirillum arcachonense (assembly GCA_015662785.1). Classification (GTDB taxonomy): domain Bacteria; phylum Campylobacterota; class Campylobacteria; order Campylobacterales; family Sulfurospirillaceae; genus Sulfurospirillum_A; species Sulfurospirillum_A arcachonense_A. The sequence goes on from DQTM01000036.1 coordinate 3,714, forward strand.
TCAAAGTATCCTACCATAGTACGGTTGTAGTAACTCCATGCTATGCTTGCCATTAGTGCTGCTACAAATCCTATCTCTACTCTTTTTAGGCTATGTGCTATGAGTATCATAGGGATGACTACAAGAGAGCTTAAAAATACTGGTAAGTAAAGAATGACTGACTCAAAAGAGAAAGGCAATACAAACGCAAAAAATGCAGTCAGTTGTGCTCCTGCCCTTTGAACTGGAGAGAGAGCAAACTCACTAAAATCCCAGTTTAGTATGTCTCTAGCACCTTCTGCCCAGTAGTAACCATCGTTTGTGTTTATCATAAACTGATCGTTCCAAATGAAGTTTTCAACTCCTTGAAACTGATAAATCCAAATAAGTCTTACAACTACACTAAAAATAAATGCTAAAGCTATGTATATCCAAGTTTTTTTATTTTTCATATCTATCATCTCTCCAAAAATTCTTTTGCTTTAGCATGATTTATACGACCCATGTCAAGGATATCCAATACTATGTTTGTATCAAAAAAAATATTTTTAGAGTCCACACTTTGCCTTTGCTACTTCTATCATCAACTCTTTTCCCTCTAAGCCTTTATACCTATCTTCCATCTCATTTGAGCCTGCAAACCTCTCTACTTCATCAAGCCTATCTTGCAAGTCTTTAGATATCTTATGCTCTAAAAAAATTTTAAACTCTGCTGCATACTTAGGAGATATAAACAATCCCTTATACTCATGAGTCTTTTTGTCTTCAACATCAACATAATCATAACCATCTAAGATGTTGGAATTTCTAGCCAAATCTCTCATACCGACTGTTGTTGTCATCATGTATCCTTTGTTGTCTTTATGAGTATTATACAGCTTGGTATACTTATTGTCAAATAATAAATTATTTCTTCAATGATTTATCAAAGAAACTATAAAACTATCATTTTCTAATTTTCCCTAACTCTTTTTGAAAATAGTCTCTAATCTTTACTTTGTCTAATGATTCAATAGGCTCTAAATACTCTATATTATCATCTTCTATATCATCTATATAGACCAGTGCAACTGCAAAAAGCTTAAAAGTCATACCATCTACAATATTTACACTACACTCAAATATTTTTTTAATACTCATACTATTTTTACTTAAAAAATATAGATCGTAATAATCTCTAAATTTTGCTCTTAAAAATAGAACATTCACTTTCATAGCAGCAATAGACTCTATGGAAGCTAGATTAAAATCATTAACTTTAGCTGGCTTCAAAAAACTCCACTTTGCATTAAAAAAAGTTACCTTGACTCCATCTAAAAGTAGATCTATCTGCTCATCTGTTTGATTTAAAACTTCTTTATTGGTAAATTTTCCAATAAACTCATAAATTTCTTTTTTATCAAAATCATCACTAAAAGTAAAAAAATCTAAATCTTCACTTTTCCTATGACAAATATAAAGTGCCAATGCACTGCCACCAACCAATACATATTTATTTAAAAAATCACAACTATCAATCATCTTTAGCAAAAGAGATGCTGTTTTAGGAAGCAAACAATTTAAGTTTTTCAAATCTTTCATTTTTTATCTCCTTAAAATAACTACTTTCTATATCCATTCCAAAAAACACCCTTGCTAGCATAAGATTCAATTTTATGAACTGCTTATCGCCTTTTAGTTTATCTTCCCAAACTCTTTTCATAACTCTTTTACCAAAAATCTTAAATCCAAGAACAATATCATCAAAATCCCCATATTTTAATAGATATTCCATCATTAAGTTTTCTGTATTACTATTGTATTTTATATCTTTACTGTAACTCCAAAATATACCTTTATCTCTTAGCTTATCAAATAGAGCGATTTTTTGTCTGTATATTTTTAAGATTTTTGATATAGCTACGCTAGAAAGATTTAAGTATTTTGCTATTTTAACTTGAGTATATCCGTCTTTTAGAGCAGAATAAATTGAAAATTCTCTACTAACACCATTTTTAAAATATTCACTCAATACTTTAGCTTCTCTGGTAACGAGAGTATTATTATTAAATTCAATTTTTGCTTTCGACTTTTTAAACAACTCTTCATCTCTCATTTCTAAAAGCTGTTGGCTCTCTTCTAGTGCATCTAGTCCTCTTAACACATCAATAAACTTCGCCAAAGTAATTTTTCCACTAATTTCAAATTCTTGATAACTACGAAAACTCATTCCAATATGTTCTGCAAATTCTTTTTGATTACCATAGTGTGCCATATTTTTTTTTCGTTTGTGTTTTGCTTTTGCAGCTAACTCTTCAATGATTTCTTGCGTTGTTGCTAAGCTAAAATCTAACTCTTTCATGAAACAACTCCCTTGCTGAGTAATTCATCTACATTTTTTGTTTCATCTAGTATCTGATTTGCAAATTTTTCAGGAATGCCATGATTTAAACACT
>DQTM01000236.1 GCA_015662785.1 Sulfurospirillum arcachonense
AAGAATTATACTAACTCTATGAAAGCCATAGGAGCAGCGTCGCCTCTTCTTGTACGAGTTTTGATGATTCTTGTGTAACCACCATTTCTATCTACATATTTAGGTGCAATTTCTTCAACTAATTTTTTTGTAGTATCTTTATCTTGAAGTGCTGCAAAAACTGCTCTATGAGAGTTAAAGTCGCCCTTTCCTGCTTTAGTGATCAATTTTTCTATATATCCTCTAAGCTCTTTAGCTTTAGGGATTGTAGTCTCAATTTTTTCACTTTTTATGATTGCTATAGCCATATTCTTCAAAAGCGCAGCTCTGTGCGTTGAAGTACGACCAAGCTTTCTATATCCATGCTTATGTCTCATTATTAATCCTCATTCGATTTCAAATCTGCGATTTTTTTCTTAAGTACTTCAACAGTATCATCAGAAAAATCTGATCCTACTGGAAAACCAATCTCTTCCATCGCAGTGTTTATCTCTTCAAGAGATTTTTTACCAAGATTTTTAAGGTTTTTAAGCTCTAATTCACTCATTAGGGCTAACTCTCCTACAAATCTTACTTCTGCTCTATCTAAACAATTGAAACTTCTAGCACTCAAATTTAGCTCTTCTATACTTTGTAATAGCTTGTTTAATTCAACACTATCACTAGTACTCTCTTCTTTTGGAGTGATATCTATATCCAACACACCATTAAATACTGACATTTGAGTGTACATTGCTTCCAAAGAGTCTTTAAAAGCCTCTATTGGAGAAATTAATCCATCTGTTTCAATAGTAAAAACTACTTTTTCAAAGTTTGGATTATCTTCTACTAGAACATTTTTTATCTCATAAATAGCTTTTTTTACTGGTGTAAAGAAAGCATCTAATGCAATATAATCACTATCAACTAAATCCCTAATAGTCTCACTAGGTACATAACCTATGCCCTTCTCTATGATTAGAGAAAAGTTAAGTTCTGCATCTTCGTTGATCGTTGCTAAATATCCTTCAGGAGTAACAACTTCTATTTCTTCATTAGAAAGGTCACTACCATAAATTTCTTTAGCTCCACCAAATGAATAATTCACTTCTACACGCTTCTCATCACCTATGATTTTGAAACGAATATTTTTAAGATTGATTATAAACAGTGCAACGTCTTCTAGCATGCCACGCATACTATCAAACTCATGTGTTACACCATCAATCTTAACAGCAGTTGGAGCGAATCCAACTGTACTGCTAAGAAGTAATCTTCTTAATGGGTGAGCTAGAGTTACAGCAAAACCAGCTTCAAATGGATATGCTATTATCTGAGCTTTATTCTCAGAAATATTTTCTACTTCAATCTCTGTTGGCATATGTGCCGCTGTACTGATTTTTTTCACTTATACTACCTCACTTATTATTTAGAGTATAGCTCGACGATCAATCTCTCTTCAACCGGAATAACTACTTCTTCACGCTCAGGAAAACGAGTAAATACACCCATTGCCTTAGCTGCCTCAACGTCAACCCATGGAACTATACCAGTTTGTGCTGTTAGTTCTAATGAACGAACTACTTGAGGGTTACTTTTTTTGCTTTCACAAATTTCAATTTTATCACCCTGACGAACTTGATAAGAAGGAATATCTAACTTCTTTCCATTTACAAGTACGTGTCCGTGAGTTGTTAATTGTCTTGCAAATCTTCTAGTTGTTGCAAAACCCATTCTATAAACAACGTTATCTAAACGTCTTTCGATTAAAGTAATAAGGTTCTCTCCCGTATTACCATCTCTTCTTGCTGCTTCTTTAAACAATCTTCTAAACTGCTTTTCAGAAACTCCATACATAAATTTAGCTTTTTGCTTCTCTCTTAGTTGAAGTCCATACTCACTAATTTTTGTTCTTCTTTGACCGTGTTGTCCTGGTGCGTATGGACGTTTATCCAATGCGCTCTTACCAGCAAGACGACGCTCACCCTTAAGAGCCAAACTAACACCTAGTCTTCTCTCAAGCTTTTCGACAGGTCCTCTGTATCTAGCCATCTTTTCTCCTAATTATTCTAAACCAAAAAAATATTTTCGTTTTTTATATAATTATTAACTGAATGTTAAAATTAAACTCTTCTACGCTTTGGAGGTCTACAACCATTATGTGGTAGTGGGCTGATATCTTTTAAGAAAGTTACCTTGATTCCCTCTGTTGCACCAACACTTTTAACTGCTGTTTCTCTTCCGCTACCAGGTCCTTGAACCTTGATACCTAGCTCTTTAATACCGTGCTCTTTAGCTTTAGCTAATGCATCTTCAACTGCTTGTTGCGCTGCATAAGGAGTTGATTTTTTGCTACCTTTAAAGCCAAGACTACCTGAACTGCTCCATGCGATTACATTACCCATTTCGTCAGTTACAGTTACGACAGTATTATTAAATGTTGCAGCGATATAAACAATACCTTTAGCGATATTTTTCTTTGCAACTTTTTTACGTGTTACTCTTCTTTTTGCCATATTAATAGTTCCTCGTAATCAATTAAGCTTTTGCGCCGACGGTCTTTTTCTTACCTTTTCTCGTACGCGCATTAGTTTTTGTTTTTTGACCACGAACAGGAAGACCACGTCTGTGTCTTAACCCTCTGTAGCTACCCATGTCCATTAGAGCTTTTATATCTAATGTAACTTTCTTTCTTAAATCACCTTCAACTTGGAAGTGTTCTTGAATCTCTTTACGAATAGATGCAACATCTGATTCTGTTAATTCATGAATTCTTTTATCAAAAGATATTCCAACAGCATTTAAGATTAATCTTGAGCTTGTTAAACCTATACCAAAAATATAAGTTAAACCGTACTCTACTCTCTTCTTCTTAGGAAGGTCTACACCTGCAATTCTTGCCATGTTTATCCTTGTCTCTGTTTGTGTTTTGGATTCTCACAAATGATTCTAACGATACCTTTACGTTTAATCACTTTGCATTTATCACACATCTTCTTTACAGAAGGTCGTACTTTCATTTTATGTCTCCTTTACAAGCGGCAAAGCCACTTGAAAATTCCTCTCACTAAAGCTTTCACCTTGTGAAGAGTAAGCTAATTTAATAGCTCCTCTCACTAAAGCTTTCACCTTGTGAAGAGTAAGCTAATTTAATAGCTCCTCTCACCGAAGCTTTCACTTTGTGAAGAATTACCGATTGGTAGTTCTACATGTAAAGCTCTGCTTTATGAGAAAAATAAATACGAGGTTAAAAGATATGCCACGCATATCTAAACAGTCCACTGCTAAATTCGTAAACTGTCACAGGTTTAGCGATCTTGGCTAAACCAATACTTGGAAAAATAGTGGTTTTTTTCTAAATATTCTTCACACAGTTTTACAAAAGGGGCATATTATACCAAAATAAACTGATATCTTACTTATATCTATAAGTTATACGACCTTTGTCTAAAGAATACGGTGTTAGCTCAAGCTTTACTGTATCTCCTGGCATTATTTTTATATAATGCATTCTCATCTTTCCAGCTATGTGACATAATACCACATGTCCGTTTTGAACCTCTACTTTAAATGTTGCGTTTGGTAGAGCTTCTAAAACTTTACCGTCTACTTCGATTACATCATCTTTTGCCATATTTAAAAATCCTTCTTATACTACCGATAAAATTTCGGCCTTATTATTTATAATTGCTACAGTATGTTCATAGTGACTTGTAAACAATCCATCTTCTGAAACTACCGACCACTTGTCTTCTAATATTTTTGAAACTCCACTCTTCTGGCAAATCATAGGCTCTAGACAGAAAACCATTCCGTTTTTAATCTTTGGACCTTGTTTTGGATTTGTTCCCTCTAAGTAATTAGGTATTTCAGGTTCTTCATGAGGCTTTCGGCCAATTCCATGACCACAAAAGCTTTTCAAGGGGACATACCCTTTGGCATGAATAAACTCTTCTATAAGTAGACTCAACTCTTTAAATCTCATTCCCGTTTTGATATTTTCTATCGCATAAAGAAGAGTATCATAAGAGCAATCTATGATTTTTTGGTTCTGCTTTGAAATGTCACCTATGCCCATAGTAATTGCTGCATCACCAAACCATCCATTTTTCTCAACACCAATATCAAAACCGACGATATCACCATCTTTGAGAGCATAACTGTCTGGTATTCCATGAATTATTACTTCGTTTACAGAGGTACAAACACCGGAAGGAAAACCATACAATCCTTTGAATGCAGGTCTACCACCATTTGCCTGAATGAACTCCTCGCCCATAGCATTTAACTCCAAAAGAGTCATGCCAGGACGAGCTTCATCACGAAGTAGCTGAAGAGTTTCAGCTACCATTTTATTTGAAATTTTAAGTTTCTCAATATCTTGTGGTTTTCTAATAGCAATCGCCATTAAAGACCTACTGCACTCAATGTTTCATATTTGTTCATATACATCTGAGCTTCAATTTTTCTCATAGTATCAAGTGCAACTTGAACCACGATAAGAACTGCCGTTCCTCCAAAGAAGAATGGAACACCCATAGTCTTTACCAAGACCCACGGAATAGTCGAAATAAGTGCTAAGTATATTGAACCCCAAAATGTTAGTCTACTTGCAACTTCATTTAGATACAATACAGTACTTTCACCAGGACGAACACCAGGGATAAAACCACCCTGCTTTTTTAAGTTATCTGCGATATCCTTTGCACTAAATACAATAGATGAATAAAAATATGCAAAGAATATAACAAATAGAAAAGTCAATACATTAAATGCATAACTATTAGGATTTAAAAAGTCATTTATTCTTTGAATTATAGGATTTGTACTAGCCTGCATGATTGTTGATGGAAACATCAAAATTGCACTTGCAAAAATTGGTGGTATTACACCACTAAGGTTTACTTTAATTGGTACATAATTCATAATTCTTTTATGTTGATTTTGCATCATTACTTTTCTACTGTAGGAGATAGGTACACGCCGTTCTCCCATTTCAACATAGATGATAGAACCAACCGTAGCAAGGATAACCAACAAAATACCAATAACAACCAAGAAGTTCATCTCACCTGTATTTACAAGGTTAATTGTTCCACCAATTGCTCTTGGAATTCCTGAGACAATACCAGCAAAGATAATCAAAGATATACCATTACCAATACCACGCTGAGTAATCTGCTCACCAATCCACATAAGAAGCATTGTTCCAGTAAGCATTGAAGCTGCTGCAACTGCTGAGAATGTTGCCATGTCAATCATAATAGCACTCTCACCACCACGTCCAGTCATACTTCCAAGTCCAACTGATACTCCAATTGCTTGAATAATAGTAATACCAATAGTTGCATAACGAATGATTTGCATATATTTTACCATTCCATCACGCTCTTTTTTCATTTTACCAAGAGCAGGAAATGTAGCAGCTAAAAGTTCCATAACAATTGAGGCAGTAATGTATGGCATAATTCCTAACGAAATTATACTCATTCTTTGTGCAGCATTACCGCTGAACATATTGAACATACCTAATGCGTTTGAGCTATTTGAATCAAAGAATTCTTTAATTACATCAAGATTTACGCCAGGTACTGGCACGTATGCCAGTATTCTGTACGCAAAAATAAATCCTAGAGTAATTAAAATCTTTTTAGTAAGATCATTACTCATTTTATTTGCCAGTATAAGTTATATTATCGTCTTTAATTTTACTTGCAAGAGCTGAAGCACCTGCACCGATAAGTTTTACTTTACTAACTGTTCCAGCCATCTTGTGAACACTTCTGATTGAATCTAAAGTTAATTCCTCAAGTGCAGCTACCACTTTTACTCTATCTACATTGATGCTATATGGTTTACTTACTCTTGAGAAAAAACCTATTTTTGGTAGTCTTTTACTTAAAGGCTGTTGTCCACCCTCAAAGTTTCTCTTGATTTTGTAACCTGAACGAGATTTTTGACCGTTACAGCCTCTACTCGCAGTTTTACCCATACCACTTCCTTGACCACGACCTACTCTCTTTCTTGAGTGAGTAGAACCCGTAGCTGGAGTTAGATTATCTAATGTCATTTCTACTCCTTACGATTTAATCATCATAAGAGCTTTCATTGTTGCTCTTACCACGTTTGCTGGATTGTTTGAACCTAGTGACTTAGTCAAGATATCTTTGATTCCTGCAAGTTCAAGAACTGGACGAGTTGCACCACCGGCAATAACTCCTGTACCTTCACTAGCTGGTCTAAGTAAAATTCTACTTGCGTTATATTTTACTTCGATATCATGAGCGATAGTTGAACCTTTAATATTGACTTTAACAATACTTTTAAAAGCGTCATCAACTGCTTTTTTGATAGCATCAGGAACTTCTTTTGCTTTACCAAAACCAAATCCAACTAAACCATTTTTATTTCCAACAACTACTAGTGCTGTAAATCTAAAACGTCTACCACCCTTAACAACTTTAGTTACACGGCCGATGTTAACGATGACTTCTTCAAATTCTTCTCTATTATACTTTTCCATTGAATCGTCTTTCCTTCTTTTACAGCTTAATGCCGTTTTCTCTTAAGCCATCTGCAAAAGCAGCAACAACGCCATGATAAAGATACCCATTTCTATCAAATACAACATTTGTTAGATTCTTCTCTTTAAGACTCTCTGCTAAAACTTTTGCTAGTTCAGCAGAACCAGCTTTATTTGCTTTAAAACCTAATTTTGCTCCATCAGCAGCTGCTAAAGTAACACTATTTACATCATCAATTACTTGAACATAAACATACTTGTTAGATTTAAAAATAGAAACTCTTGGACGCTCTACAGTTCCAGATATATCTGCTCTTACTCTTTTTTTACGCTTAACTCTTAATGCGAGTTTTCTTTTTAAAATATTTGGTCTCATTTACTACCCCTATTTCTTAGCAGTTTTTCCCGCTTTACGGCGGATATGCTCTTCAACATACTTAACACCCTTGCCCTTATAAGGCTCTGGTGGTCTAAAACTTCTAACTTCAGCAGCAATTTGTCCAACAACTTGCTTATCATCACCTTTAATAGTAAGAAGATTTTTCTCTACTGTAATTTGAATACCTTTTGGGAATTCATAGTTAATTGGGTGTGAAAAACCAAGTTGAAGCTCAAGAATATTTCCTTTAACTGCAGCTCTATAACCAACACCATTGATTTCCAATTGTTTTTGGTAACCCTCTGTTAGTCCAACTATAATGTTAGCGCTTAATGCACGATAAGTTCCCCAGTAAGCACGGTCTTGTCTATTATCACTCTTTGCAGAGAATATAATTTTACCGTCTTCTACTTTAACTTCTACATTTCCTTTAGTGTCCAACTCTTTTTGAACACTACCTTTTTTAAAAACAACTACATTTCCATCTACTGAAACACTTACTTCAGCAGGAATTGTAACTGGATTTTTTCCAATACGTGACATCTATTTCCTTTACTTGTCTACGATAAGACTTTACTTCATATATGGTTATCGAATACCATAAAAGAAAACTGTTTTACCAGATACTACAAAGTACTTCGCCACCAACTTTTGCTTTGTGAGCATCGTCGTTGCTTAGTACACCTTTTGAAGTTGAAACTACGAAAGTACCGTAACCATTTTTAAACTTCTTAATATCATCAGAACCCTTATAAACACGGCGTCCTGGCTTTGAGATTTTTTTAACTTCTGTTATTGCACTGTTTTCGTTTTTATCATACTTAAGTACAACTTTGATGAATTTTTTGTTTCCATCTTCGATAACATTGAAGCTCTCGATATAGTTTTTGTTTTGGAATACTACCAAAACAGCTTCTACTAATTTTGAGTGCATCAACTGCGTAACATCTAGTTTTCTTAATGATGCATTTCTAATTCTTGTTAGTGCATCTGCTAATAAATCATTTATCATTCTATTTCCTTACCAGCTTGCTTTTTTAAGGCCTGGGATTAGACCTTCATTTGCCATTTTTCTAAGACAAATTCTACATATACCAAAATCTCTGTAAACTGAGTGTGGACGTCCACAAATTTGACATCTGCTATATCCTCTAACTTTAAACTTAGGCGTTCTTGCAGCCTTTGCAATCATAGATTTTTTTGCCATGTTACTTGCCCTTCGCGAACGGTAAACCAGCTAATTCAAGAAGCTTAAAAGCTTGCTTATCATTTGCTGCAGTTGTTACAATTGTGATGTTCATTCCGTGAGTTTTTAATATACTATCAAAATCTACTTCTGGAAACATCAATTGCTCAGTTAAACCAAAATTGTAGTTTGCTCTTCCGTCAAATCCATTTCTTGGTAATCCACGGAAATCCTTAACTCTTGGAAGTGCTACTGTTATTAGCTTGTCCAAAAATGCAAACATCTGCTCGTCACGTAAAGTAACTTTAACGCCTACAGGATATCCCTCTCTTACTTTAAAACCAGCAACTGATTTCTTAGCATTCTTTACTAGTGCTTTTTGTCCAGCAATTAAAGAGATAGTATCTACAATATTTTGTAAAATTTTACTATCACTTCCATCACTACCAGCACCAACGCTGATAACGATTTTTTCTAATGCAGGAATTAGCATTGGGTTTTTGATGTCAAACTCTTTTACAAGAGCATCTTTTATTTCAGATGCATATCTAGCTTTTAATCTGTTCATTATTCACCCTCTACTTTTTCAACATTAGAGATATCGATAGGCATCTCTTTGTTAATAAAACCACCATTTGGATTAGTGTCATCAGGTTTAACAGCTTTTTTAGCTATTTTACAACCCTCAACGACAACCTTAGAGTTCTTTGTAAGTACTCTAAGAACCTTAGCAACTTTACCTTTGTCATCTCCAGCAATAATTTTTACACTATCACCTTTTTTTATCTTAAATTTAACAGCCATTATAGAACCTCCGGAGCTAGTGATACGATTTTCATAAAACCAGCATATCTAACTTCTCTTCCAACAGGTCCAAAAATTCTTGTTCCTATTGGCTCTTTTTTATCATTAAGAATAACAGCTGCATTCTCATCAAATCTGATAAGTGAGCCATTCTCTCTTTGGATTTCTTTTCTAGTTCTAACAACAACCGCCTTAATAACCTGCCCTTTTTTAACTTTACTAGTAGGTAAAGCCTTTTTGACAGAAGCAACAATAATGTCACCTACGCTTGCATAACGACGCTTAGAACCACCAAGTACTTTGATACACATAATCTCTTTAGCACCAGTATTATCAGCAACTACTAATCTAGTAAAACCTTGTATCATTACTCAACTCCTACTCTAACTATCTGTGAGAGTCTAAAAGATTTTCTTTTAGATAATGGTCTACACTCGATAGCTTTTACAATATCGCCAGCTTTTACTTCATTCTTCTCATCATGAACTATAAACTTTTTAAAACGTTTAACATATTTACGATATTTAGGGTGCATTACGCGTCTCTCTACTAAAACAGTGATTGATTTATCACCAGTCTTTTGTACAACTACGCCTTGTATTTCTCTTTTTAAAGCCATTACTTTCCCCTAATCACTTATTTTGAGCCGAAATAGCTGTACTAATACGAGCTATGTCTTTTCTAACTTCATTAATCTCATTTGAATTAGTTAGTTGCATTGTCTTTAACTTTTGTTTTACTCTAAACAAAAGAACCTTCTTCTCTTTTAATAACTCTGCTAATTCAATAGCAGTTTTTTCATTTAAATCAGTATACTTCATTTTCGCTCTCTTTATTAACTATCTTAGTTTTAAAAGGTAACTTATGCATAGCAAGTGTAAGTGCTTCACGCGCTAACTCTTCGCTAACTCCAGCCATCTCAAAAATGATTCTTCCTGGCTTAATATTCATCACCCATCTATCAACGGGTCCTTTACCCTTACCCATTCTTGTTTCAAGTGGTTTAGCAGTTAAAGGCTTATCAGGGAATACTCTAATCCATGTTTTTGCTTGACGCTTAACATGTCTTGTATAAGAGATTCTCGCAGCTTCTATCTGGCGTGAATCAATACGACCAGCTTCAATAGCTTTAAGTGCTATATCACCAAAAGCAATACTATTTCCTCTGAATGATTTACCACGATTTCTACCCTTCATCTGCTTCTTGTATTTTGTTCTCTTAGGCATTAACATTAGTTTTTACCTCTTCTAGGTTTTCTAGGTCTCTTCTCTTCTTTTGGCTCAGCTTGAACACCCATTGTTAAAACTTCACCTTTAAAGATCCATACTTTAATACCGATAATTCCGTATGTAGTATGAGCTTCTGCGAAACCATAATCTATCTTAGCTCTAAGTGTATGAAGAGGAACTCTACCTTCTAAATACCACTCAGTTCTAGCCATTTCAGCACCACCAAGTCTACCTGAAACAGATACTTTAATACCCTTTGCTCCAGATTTTTGTGCACCTTGAATAACTTTTTTCATAGCTCTTCTAAATGCAACACGACGCTCTAACTGCATTGCAACATTTTCAGCTGCAAGTTGAGCAGAAGCTTGTGGCTTTCTCTCTTCTTTGATATTAATGTTAACGTCTTTACCAACAAGCTTATTTAACTTTGTTCTAAGCTTCTCAATATCTGCACCCTTCTTACCAATAATGATACCAGGTCTTGCAGCAACAACTGTAACTCTTAATTTTTTAGCAGTTCTTTCGATAAGAATTTGACTAACACCAGCATAATAAAGTTCTTTTTTCAAAAACTTTCTGATTTTATAATCTTCGCCGATATTTGCCGCTAAATTTTCTCCAGGAAACCATCTTGAATCCCAGTTTTTATTGATTCCAAGTCTTAAACCAATTGGATTTACTTTTTGACCCATCTTAGTCTTCCTTCTTTGCAGCTTTTGATACTTCTACAAATACATGTGAAGTTGGTTTTCTGATGCCACTAGCACTTCCTCTTGCTCTTGGTCTAAATCTTTTAAGAACTGGACCTTGATCAATACGACAAGATGAAATCACTACTTCTTCTGGCTCATAACCACCATTAGCCACTGCACTTGCAATAACTTTAGAGATGATTCTAGCAGCTTTGTTAGGCATAAACTCAAGACTTGCAAGAGCAAATTCTGCGTTCATTCCTTGAACTTCACGAGCTACTAATCTAGCTTTAATTGGTGATAGTCTGATAAATTTTAATATTGCTTTACTCATAACTACTTACCAACTTTCTTTTGAACAGAGCCCTTATGACCCTTAAAAGTACGTGTTGGAGCAAATTCACCAAGTTTATAACCAATATGATTCTCAGTTATATATACAGGAATGAAGTTTCTTCCATTATGAACATTCAGTGTTACACCAATCATATCAGGAGTAATAGTACTTCTTCTAGACCAAGTCTTGATAGGCTTGTTTGACTTTTCTTCTTTTGTTTTTAGCACTTTTTTAATCAAGTGATCATCTACAAAAGGACCTTTTTTTAGACTTCTTCCCATCTATCTACCTCCCTTTCTTCTTGAAATAATTAGTTTATCGCTCGCTTTTTTACGACGAGTTTTAGCACCTTTAGTTGGTTTACCCCAAGGAGTAACTGGGTGACGACCTGAGTTAGTTTTACCTTCACCACCACCATGTGGGTGATCGATTGGGTTCATCGCAGATCCACGAGTTTGTGGTCTCTTACCAAGGTGACGGCTACGTCCAGCTTTACCGATAACAACATTTGACCAGTCTTCACATCCAACTGTTCCTATTGTTGCCATACATTCAGCAAGTACTTGTCTCATCTCACTACTTGGTAATCTAAGAACAACATACTTGTCTTCTTTACCCATAAGTTGAGCATATCCACCAGCACTTCTAACCATCTGTCCACCTTTACCAGGCTTCATCTCGATGTTATGAATAAGTGTACCAACTGGGATATTCTTCATTTTCATTGCGTTCCCTGGCTTGATATCAAGTCCAGCTTCAGCAGCCATGATTTTATCGCCTACGTTTAGTCCGATTGGTTGAAGAATATATCTCTTCTCACCATCAGCATATTTGATAAGTGCAATACGACAAACTCTATTTGGATCGTACTCAATAGCTTCAACAGTACCTTCGATATCAAATTTTCTTCTTTTGAAATCAATAATTCTGTAAAGTTTTTTAGCTCCACCTTGCTTATGACGAGATGTAATTCTACCATTGTTATTTCTACCAGCATGCACTGGAAGTTTTACAAGTAGTGATGGAACACTCGCTTTAGCTGTAATGTCACTTGAATCCAAGCCAGTTACATATCTACGACTCGGAGTATATGGTTTATATGATTTAATAGCCATATTATGCTCCTACATTTTCTAGTTGAGCGCCTTCTGGTAGCTGAACGTAAAATTTCTTAGTATCGTTACGCTTACCTTGAATGCCCTTAAATCTCTTCACTTTTCCAAGAACTCTCATTGAGTTAACTTTTAGTGGAGTGATGCCAAAGTACTCTTTAAGCACCTCTTTAAGACGGTTTTTAGTCATTCTTGTTGAAGTCTGAATAACTACTGTACCGTGCTCTTGAAGGCTTAAGCTCTTTTCTGTATAAAGTATTGCTTTGATATCTGTTATATCTGCCATAATTAGCCCTCTTTTGCTATTGTTTCAAGCACTGATTTTTCTATTACTACTGCATAAAATGCTGTAGCTAAATATGCGTTTAGTTCATTTGACTCTATTAAGTAAGCTGTTGGAACATTTCTAAATGCTAAAAATGTCTTCTCATCTATTAGGTCTTTTACTATCAGTACATCTCTTGCGCCAATTGATTTTACAATCGCAGCCGCATCTTTTGTTTTTCCAGATTCAACTGCTATAGAATCAACTACAAAAAGTGCATCTTTTGATGCTTTTTCGTTAAGTGCAAATTCTAATGCTAATCTCTTCTGTTTTTTATTCACTTTTTGGTCATAGTTTCTGTTTGCTCTAGGTCCAAAAGCGATACCACCACCTACCCAAATAGGGTTAGTTCTACTACCAGCTCTTGCTCTACCGCCACCTTTTTGTGCGAATGGTTTTTTACCACCACCACGAACATCACTTCTACTCTTAGTTGAAGCTGTGTTTGCACGTAAAGCTGCTTGATATGACTTAACATATATATGCAAGTTATGAGAGTGAATTCCCTCAAATTTTTCAGGAAGAGCTAACTCTCCTGAGTTTTCAAATTTATCATTAAGTACTATTGCTTTACTCATTTAACAATCCTTACTCTACCTAGGGCACCATTTGGTCCAGGAACTGCTCCCTTAACCGCTAGGATTCCGTTTTCAGCGTCAAATGAAACTATGTCATTTTTAACTGTAACTTTAGCGTTACCCATGTGTCCTGGCATTTTTCTACCTTTTTGAACACGTCCAGGCCATTCAGCATTACCAATAGAACCACCGGTTCTATGGAAACGACTACCATGACTTGCAGGTCCACCTGCCATACCATGACGCTTTATAACACCAGCAAAACCTCTACCTTTAGAGTTAAAACTTGATTTTACATTTTTAGCAACGCTCAGTGGTGCTGTATCTAAAGTACCAACTTCTGAGTTTGCAACATCCATAGTTTCAAAACGATTAAACTCAGCACTTAAGTCATACTTTTTTTGTTGACCTGCGATTGCTTTGTTCATCTTCTTGCCACTAGCATATGCTACGATTGCGCGCTTGTTTTCGTCTACTTCACAAACTTTTGCTTCTACTACTTTTAAAAGAGTAACAGGAACAGCCGGTACAGCAATTGTTCTGCTCATTCCGATTTTTTCTACTATATATTCCATCATTTACTCCCTATTTACCCATAGCTCTAACTTCGACATTCACTTCAGGTGCTAAGTCAAGTTTCATTAAAGAGTCGATAGTGTCAGTTGTAGCAGATACGATATCTATCATACGACCGTGTATTCTCATCTCAAATTGCTCTCTTGATTTCTTATTAACGTGTGGTGATTTAAGCACTGTATAGCGCTTTATCTTCGTTGGCATAGGAATTGGGCCTCGTATTTCAGCTCCAGTTCGCTTAACAGCTTCAATAATTGCTGCAACAGATCTGTCTAAAACTCTATGGTCATACGCCTTGAGTTTAAGTCTAATTTTTTCCATGTATTACCCCTATAAAGAACTTGTCACCTCTTAGGATGACTTAAAAAGGAACGTGATTATACTAAAAAATTACCTTAAAGTCAAGTATATAGGGCTTTGAGCTATAAATTAATTGATTTTATTTCCTTTTAATAAGGAAAACTATACAATTCCCTCATGGAAATATTAGAAAATCTTTACGATATAAAACATAAAAACAATCACTATCATGAGCGTAAACTATCAATAAACTCAAAAAAGACCCTTATTAATGGGGTAAAAAAGAGCGGAAAGACATCTTTGATTATAGATTATCTCTCAAATTTCATTCAAGATGAGATTTTATATATAGATTTAAAAGATACAAGAGTTGATACAAAAGTAATCGCAAAAAATTTAAAAAACTTTCTTGTTAATAAACCTATAAAAATACTCGTAATTGAAAATTTTGATAACTCATTTGAGCTTCCTAAAGTAGAAGAAATCATTCTTACATGCTTCGAGCGTATAGAAGGATTTGAAACACTTACTCTATACCCTTTAGATTTTGAAGAGTTTATCTCTTTTGATGCAAGACACTCTAACATAGAACACATTTTTCAAATATACGCTAACACTGGTTCTTACCCACAAGTTATTTTGAACTCATCAAACTCTGTTCACTGGTCAATGCAAGAGATGTTACATGTAATGATAAGCGACAATACTGAGTTTGAAATATTTAAAAAGTTTAGTGAAGCACAGAGTTCAAAAATCTCTCTTTTTCAAATATACAATCAACTAAAATCAACTATAAAAATTTCAAAAGACTCTCTATATAAAAAAGTAAAAAAGCTTGAAGAAGAAAAAATGCTATTTTTAGTGGAAAAATATGGCTCACCAAAATCAAGTAAAAAACTCTTTCTTATAGACTTTGCACTTAAAAATGCACTTACATTCAAAAAAGAGTTTCTAAAAAGATTTGAAAATATGGTTTTTTTAGAGCTTATGAAAAAAGGGTACAAAATCTACTACAGTGATTTTATTGACCTTTATATACCTAAAAAAAACTATGGAGTTTTATGCATACCTTTTTTACCACAAGAGATGATAAAACTAAGACTTCAAAAGATACTCGTACATGTAAAGGAGTTAGGTATTAAAAAGATAGATATTGTAACAGTAGGAAACGAAGGAGAATTTTGGCTTAAAAATACAAAATGCTCCATCCTTCCTTTTTGGGATTGGGCTTTACAGGACTAATAATAAGAGAATTTAAAATATTAAGGTCTAAAAACAGATATATCTAACTCTTTGACAACTCTATAGTGCTTATCGTTTGCTGTTATGAGAGTAGCTCCATAAGTTGTACATGTAGAGGCTATAAGAGAATCTGCTAGTTGCATTGAGTGGCTTAAAAAATACTCTTCTACAAGAAAGAGTGCTTTGGCTGAAATCTCTTCGTTTATGTAGATTGTTTTTACATTCCACTGTTTTAGTGTTTTTTGTAAAGCTCTTAGCTCGTCTTTATTTCTCATGCCTTGTACTAGTTCCATATAGGTAACTGAAGAGATACAAAACTCATTTAAACTGTGAATCAAATCATAAGCTTTTTGATTTCCTTTTAGATACCATATAAGGACATCAGTGTCTATAAGTTTATCATAAATCAAAACTTCTACCTCTTCTTAAATCACGCACAAATTCATCTACTTCTAGAGTTTTATCATCCCACATACCAAAAATACCACTATCTTTTTCTTCATTGCCCTCATCATAAGAAATAAGTTTTGCTTTTGGTTTACCTCTATAAGTTATAGTTACATCTTCACCTTTACTCAGGACTTTAAAAAGCATAGATATATTAAATCTCAAATCTTTTGCAGTTACTAACATAAAAAACTCCTAATTAGTTTATAGTTAAAGTATAAACTAATTATGTTTAAAGTGACTTTAAGTGATGTATCAATTTAAAAATTTTCGTAATAATATTATATTGCTTTTTATTTTTACAAACTGCTCATCATCTGTGTAGACAAGTGATGCTGGCATACCAAAAGAAGCATACTCAAAACAACCTCTATTTTTATCATATAAACCAAAATATATAGCAACCATTTCATTATCTAAAAGCTCATTCTTCACAAAATCTATATAACGTTTTATCCATCTTCTGTTTTTCTAAGAGAGTAACTATCTCCTCCTAGAACATCAAGAGGTTGAAAAACAGCATCCATTCTTACTATATTTTTCTGACCATCTCTATCTATCTCTATCTGCTGATAGTAAAAATCATTTTTCATAAAGCTCAACTCTTCGTCAAGAGCATTTTGTAATTCCAAGGTTACTTTTTTCATACATACATTTTAAGTAAACTTTTATTAAAATACGCTTTACATGTAAAGGGGTAC
The DNA here is from genome assembly GCA_015662785.1 of Sulfurospirillum arcachonense. Classification (GTDB taxonomy): domain Bacteria; phylum Campylobacterota; class Campylobacteria; order Campylobacterales; family Sulfurospirillaceae; genus Sulfurospirillum_A; species Sulfurospirillum_A arcachonense_A. Next base: position 16,391 of record DQTM01000236.1, read on the forward strand.
AAATGTTATGTGGTATAGATGAAGCTGGAAGGGGTTGCATTGCTGGTCCTTTGGTTGTGGCTGGTGTAGTTATGAGTGAAAATATAGATGGTGTTGGTGACTCTAAAGCTTTGAGTGAAAAAAAACGTGAAACTCTTTTTGAGATTATTCAAGCCAAATCAAGATATAAAATAGTCTTTTGTGACAACGACATGATAGATAACAAAGGTCTTAGTTACTGCTTAGGTTATGCTATCAAAATCATAAAAGCACATTTTAGTGAGTGCGATATCCTTATGGATGGCAACAGCTCATTTGGAGTAAGCAACGTAGGAACTATGGTAAAAGCAGATGCAAAAATACCAGAAGTAAGTGCAGCAAGTATTTTAGCAAAAGTTAGTCGTGATCATTATATGTATAGTATATCTGATGAATTTTTTAATTATTCATTTAAAAAGCATAAGGGATATGGAACGGCTCTACATGTAAAAGAAATTTCGGAATTTGGATACTCTAAAATCCATAGAAAAAGTTTTAAAATCAAATCTTTGAGAGAACCTACACTCTTTCAAGACAAGTAAATTTCAACATTGTGTCAAAAAGTAACTACGCAGAACTATTTAAAATATATATGTGTCAAATTAAGAAAATTTTAATAAAAATTAGTTAAAATATAGAATGACTTCTTATAGTTCACTACTAACATAAAAGGATTTTTAATGGATACAGAAAAAAGAGAGATTGGCATACATCAGGCTTATGCTGAAGATCCTCAAAAAGCAGATTTAGAACTTTTCGACAGAGAAGTTGACCCTAAAACAAGAAGAGGATTTTTAAAGAAATCAGCTCTTATTGCAATGGCAGCAGTTGTTAGCTCAAACATACCATTTGCAGATAAAATGCCGGGTGGCTTAATACCAGCGGCACTAGCAGGTACAAATGAACCATTTAAAATAAAAGGAAAAAGTGGGCTAGTATATCTAAACGATAGACCTATCAATGCAGAAACACCTCCACACCTTTTAGATGATGATTTTACACCTAACAAATACGCATTTATTAGAAACAATGGTCAACCACCTGCTGAAAGTACAACTGTAGAAAATACAGACTCTTGGACATTTGAAATAATTGCCGATAAAGGTACTACAACAAAAAAGACAAAGATAAAGCTATCAATTGGCGATTTAAAGAAAAAATATAAAACATACACTTATGCATTGCAAATTGAGTGTGGCGGAAACGGAAGAGCAGAATTTAATCCTCCAGCAAAAGGCAACCAGTGGTCAACAGGTGCGATTGCATGTCCAAAATGGACAGGTGTAAGACTTAAAGATGTATTAAAAGATATGGGACTTACTCAAAAAGCTGTCTATATTGGATATAAAGGTGCTGATACTCACCTCAGCGGGGATCCTAAAAAAGATACTATCTCAAGAGGTATTCCTATGAGCAAAGCTCTTGAGCCTGAAACACTACTTGCTTGGGAAGTAAATGGTGAAGCAATTCACTATCAAAATGGTGCTCCATTAAGATTGGTAGCAGGTGGATGGCCAGCTTCCGTAAGTGGAAAATGGTTGAAAGAAATCTTCATAAGAGATACTCAGCATGATGGCAAAAAAATGCTTGGTCAATCATATAGAGTTCCTGCAAATCCTGTAGCTCCAGGAACAAAAGTACCTAATGAAGACATGAGAATCATAGAATCTATGCCAGTTAAATCTTTAGTTACATTTCCTAAAACAGGAGTAGAAAGAGAAGCTGGAAAACCATTTGAGGTAAGAGGAAAAGCTTGGGCAGGAGATCTTTCAATAATCGAAATGGAAGTATCAATAGACTTTGGTGCATCATGGCAAAAAGCAAAGTTAGAACTAGCTGTAAACAAACTAGCATGGCAAAAATGGTCTACTACTGTTAGTCTACCAATCCATGGATACTATGAAGTATGGGCAAGAGCAACAGATAGCAATGGCAAAAAACAACCGATGGTACTTCCAGGCTGGAACCCAAGAGGTTACTTAAACAATTCTTGTCATAGAATTGCCATACAAGCGACATAAGGGGTATCAATGAAAACTCTTATAAAAGTTCTAGGGTTATTGATGATAAGTGCATTATTTGCACTTAACGTCAATGCAGCTCAACCTAAAAAGATTAAAAAGATTACAGCAATTGACCCTCAAACAGGTCTAATTGTTGCAAAAGGTGTAGAAAATGTAATTGCAAACTGTACAGCTTGTCATAGTGCTAAGTTTATTATACTTCAAAGAGGGGATAGAAAAACTTGGAAAGATATGATTGTTTGGATGCAAGAAACTCAGGGCTTATGGGAATTTGACCCTGCTACAGAAAAATCTATCTTGGATTATTTAGCTACAAACTATGCGCCTGATGATAAAATAGAAAGAAGAAAAAATCTTCCGCATAATGAATTGCCAAAAAATCCATATGAAAAAATTATGTAGTTAAAAGTAGAGATTATGTCTAATATCCTAAAACTATTTAAAGATAACCAAGAGCAGGAGAGCTTGAAACTGGATGCTAATGGTATAGTCGGTGACAAACACCACGGTAAAGATATAAATCGTTCAGTTTTAATATCTTCTACTTACAGTTATGAACTTGCAAAGAAGAACGATATAGATTTGAAATATGGCGAATTAGGCGAAAATATCTTAGTTAATTTCAATCCATATACTCTTGATCTTGGAGAAAGAGTGCGAATTGGTAGTGTTATTTTAGAGATTAGTCAAAAATGTCCAATTTGTAAAACGCTTTCATGTATCAATAAAAAACTGCCTCTTCTACTTAAAAAAGATAGGGGTATTTTTGCAAAAGTAATAAAAGAAGGTACTATCACGAACAATAGTGAAATAATTCTACTTTAACTAATTGCATAAATCCAGTATTTTGGATTTATGCAATCCTGCCAAATCTCTATCAAATAAAATATCTTTGAAATATATCTAACATCTCTCTAGGCGAAGTTAGTGCTACTAGTATCTTTGCACAAGTGAAAAGTTTCAAAACTACTCTTTTTCAATAACTAGTCATTTGGTCGACACTTTTTAGGTATCATTTAAGTAGTATTGTACGGGGGGAAAATTGTGCCTAAGAAAAAAGATATACTGCATTGGTAGTAGATGATGATTTTAATTCTTTAGAAAGCATGTTTGAGTACCTTAATATAGTATTTGAAACTGTATATAAAGCACAAGATGCAAAAGAAGCTCTAACACTTATAAAAAAATAAACCTAATATCATCTTTACTGATATAGAAATGCCACACACAGATGGTTTTTCTCTTATAGCTAAAATAAGAGAAACCGATATGCTAACTCCTATAGTCATAATGAGACCACTTACTTCAAAAAAACTCAAAGATGCTATAAGTTTATCTATGAGGAAACTAAGATCTCTTGATCGTATTGTTGATTTAGGGAATGGTTTTATCCTAAATAAAGAGAGGTCAAATTTATACAAAAATGGTATACGAGTACCACTCACTAAAAATGAAGCAAAACTTTTGAGAATTCTTGTAGATAACATAGATATACC